>JAEYWB010000379.1 GCA_023429275.1 Planctomycetota bacterium | reverse complement strand
GCCGTCGCGCACGGGGCGTCCTCCGGCACTCGGAAGGTTCCAGGCGACAAGGGGGATCACGATCGCGGCGAGGACCGCGAGCGCCACGACCGTACGGCGCGGTGTGCGAAAGGGATTCATGAGTGTTCGGCCTTTCCGACGAGAAGGTCTCGGATGGCTTGCGGACGGAAGACGAGAGACGACGGGACAAGCGTCGGCTCCTGTCCGGTTGAAGGGGCGTGTCGAGGGACCCGGTCTCCCGCAGGCCTACCGTAGACGAGCTGCGGCGAGGGGATCTGTCCGATCCGGGGTGATGAGCGACGGAAGAGACCTCGGCACACGGGAAACGCCGAATCGAAACGCGAAACGGCGACGGGATCGGCCCTGCGGGCAATGCACGCTGTCCAGGCGAATCGGAAACTCCCGTGGAGAGCTCTCCAGCCAGGGAGAGGTCAAACGCAGGGAGGCCGGAAGATGCCTCGCGTCAGTTCCGGGACATGCGTCCGCTGATCGGGGATCGACGTTTGCCCGTTCTCCGCCGCCATCGGAAGGACCACGACTCGAGTGGTCAAGGAATCGTTCCACCACTGCATCGTGATGACGACCGGAACCGATGGAAGCGGAGCTTGAGAGCAGGAAGGTCCACTGCACCGCGGCGGAACCGGGGAAGGTTCCGGAATCGAAGCGTGGCGGGTTTCTCTCTCGTCCCCCGTCCCTCTCTCCTGCGCCGATCCGCGGGGGAGGCCGCCACATCGCGCGTGAGCGTCGGATAGAACTCCGCCCCAGGACAATCCCGCTACCACGAGCAGCAACGCTCGCAAGGAAGGTAACGCCGATAAGAGGTGCTGGCGCATTCGGCCTGGGGAGAGGGTCCCCGATACAGTAACCCGCCAGAACCGATCGACACAAACGTTTTACGAGAATTCAAACGGTTGCTCATCCGGTGAAATGAGAAGCGGCGATCGCGCGGACAGCCGCGACGTCACGTTCGAGCTGGGCCTTCAACTCCTCGGCCGAGCTGAACCACTGCACTCCGCGAACCCGGTCGAGAACGTCGACTGCCAGCGTGGTTCCGTAGATGTCCCCCTGGAAGCCGACGAGATGGATCTCGACCTTCTGGGCATTCTCTCCGAATGTCGGATTGGGGCCGATGTGGATCGCGGCGGGGTAGCTCGCTCCGTCGATCTCCGATGTCCCCGCGTAGACGCCATTTCCGGGGATCAGGGTTTCGATCTGATCGAGGTTCGCCGTCGGGAAGCCGAGCGTCCGGCCGCGGCGGGCCCCGGTCGCCACCTTGCCGGCGAGGCGATAAGTCCGCCCGAGCCCCGTGTTCGCATCCCGGATCCTCCCTTCGCGGAGGGCCGTCCGGATCGTCGTCGAGGAGACATCCTCGCCATCGAGGGCGATCATCTCGCAGACCTTCAGTTCGAGGTGCGCCGCCGCGCACATCGTCTTGAGGGTGTCGATCGTCCCCTTCCGCCCCCGGCCGAAGCAGAAGTTCGGACCTTCCATCAGCCCCCGGGCGGCGATCTCCTCGCGGATGATCCGCTCGAAGAACTCTTCGGCCGTGAGCTGCAGGAGGTGCGTGTCGGTCCTGTAGGCAATGAGGCAGTCGATCCCGAGCTTCGCGAGGAGCCGGGCCTTCTCGTCGAGCGTCGTCAGCTTCGGCGGCAACCGCTCGGGCGCGAGGAGAGCGAGTGGGTGCGGCTCGAACGTCATCACGACAGCCGGACCGCCCAGACGCCGGGCATACGCCACCAGCTCCCCCAGCATCGCCTGGTGTCCCCGATGCACACCATCGAAATTCCCCAGCGACAGAAATCCCCCGCGGTAAGCGTCGGGATCGGTGAAGCCGTTGAGGAGGAGCATGGGAGGAAAAGTGGGGAGTGGATCGTTGGTCGTGGGTAGCAAGTCGCTCAAAGGGCGGACAGTGTTTTCGGTCTCTCGCTACCCACTACCCACTGCCAACTACCCACTTTCCTTCCTACCCCATCACCGTCTGCTCGCGGTCCGGGCCGACCGAGACGATCTCGACCGGCGAGCCGACGAGTTCACCGACCGCGTCGATGTAACCCCGGGCCTCTTTCGGAAGATCCGCCAGCTTTCGGACGCCGGTGATGTCCTTCTTCCACCCCTTGAGGGTGCGGTAGACCGGCTTCGCCTTCGCCAGGTCGTCGACGTGGCTGGGGAACTCGACCGTTCGCTCGCCGTCGATTTCGTAAGCCTCGCAGATCTTGAGCTCGTCGAGCTTTCCCAGGACGTCGAGAAGCATGACCGCGAGGCAGTCGACGCCGCCGAGGTTCGCCCCGTAACGGGTCGCCACGGTGTCGAGCCAGCCGCATCGCCGGGGACGGCCGGTGACGGTGCCGAATTCGTTTCCTTCCTTGCGGATGTGGTCACCCGTGGCATCGAGGAGCTCCGTCGGGCAGGGGCCGCCGCCGACGCGGGTCGTATACGCCTTGACGACGCCGATGATCCGGTCGATCGCCCGCATCGGGAAGCCGCTCCCCGGCTGAATGCCGCACGCCGAAGCGTTCGACGACGTCACATACGGGAAGGTCCCGTGATCGATATCGAGGAGGCTCCCCTGGGCGCCCTCGAACAGCATCGACCGCTTCTCACGCAGGGCCCGATGGAGAAACGTCGCCGTGTCGATGACGTGCGGGCGGAGCCGGTCGGCGTAGACCATGTATTCGTCGTAGAGCGCCTGCACCGTGAACGGCTGGAACTCGGGGTCGAGGCACTTCAGGATCTGGTTCTTGTACGGGACGATCTCTTCGAGCCGGCTCTTCAGAAGCGCCGGGCGGATGAAGTCGCCGACGCGGATCGCGTGGGCGCGACCATACTTATCCCGGTAGCAGGTCCCGATGCCGCGCATCGTCGTCCCGATCTTGTTCTCGCCGCGGCTCTTTTCGAAGACCGCCTCTTCCGCGAGGTGATACGGGAAGATGACGTGGGCCCGATCGCTGATGACGAGATTCTCGTCGATCGGGATCCCGCGGTCAGTGACCGACTTCATCTCCTCGAGCAGGGCTTTCGGATTAATGACGACGCCGTTGGCAATGACCGACTTCACCCCCGGGCGGAGAATGCCGGCGGGGAGAAGCGACAGCTTGTAGGTCTGACCGCCGAACTTCACGGTGTGGCCGGCGTTGTTCCCGCCGAGATACCGCACGACGATCTCATGCTGGTCCGTGAGGAGGTCGACGATCTTTCCCTTGGCCTCGTCGCCCCACTGAAGTCCGACCACTGCTGTGACTGACATGACGCAACCTGAATTCCCGCCCGGGATTGCCAGATCGGGACGCCGCGCAGGCGCGCAGCGACCCGTGCCGCATGTCCCCGTCATCGGATCGCGGCAGACCGCCACGTCCCGGGTGATCATCCTCGGGCCAAAGCGGAGAGTGTAGCGGGAATCGGCCGACGTACACCAACTCCGGG
>JAEYWB010000362.1 GCA_023429275.1 Planctomycetota bacterium | reverse complement strand
TGTCTCCTCTGGCTGAAAACTGATAACTGAAAACTGACGACTCTCTACTCGTCCACCATCCCGATGATGACGAACCTCACTGGCGTATCGGGCCGGCCCATGACGTCCCGGACTCCCGAACCATCCGCGGTGATGATCACCTTTCCGCCGACGCAGCTCCCGAGATTGTCGATCGCGATCTGCGGATCGCCATCCGGCCCTTCCTTCTGATCAAGCGGCTGCACGACCATCAGCCGCCAGCCATTCAAGGCCGGGTGCTTGATGGTCGAGTTAACCCGTCCGATCACGGAAGCAAGCTGCATGGGTACTCTCTAACCTCTAACCACTCACCTCTAACCTCTTCTCACACCACGCGAAGTTCGTCGACCAGCGAGCAGCGGCGGACGCGGCAGAACGTGAGGGGATTCGTGACCCCTTCGCCCGTCGGTGTTGCGACGCTGAACGAGAGATACCCTTCGCCGCCGAGTCCGAGACCGGCCATTGAGGGGCCGTTCTTGACGAACAGCGTCGTGTCCATCAGCCGTCCCATCGTGGTCATGTTCCGGACATTGCGGGAGTGGATGATCGCCGTGTGGCGGTAGCCGTGCTCATACTCGTGGGCGAGCTCAATGGCGTGGTTTGCGTCCTTCGCCCGGACGAACGGGACGAAGGGCATCATCTGCTCTTCGCTGACGTACGGGTTGTTGACGTCGGTCTCGCCGTAGAGGAGCTGAGTCTCCTTGGGGACGTTCAGGCCGATCTGCTGGGCAAGGTAGGTCGCGTCGCGGCCGATGAAGTCGCGGTTCAGCACCCAGTGATCGCCCGGCTTCGGCGGCGGGGCGAAGGCGAGCTTCGTCAGCTGCTCGACCTGCTGGGCATTGAGCCGGAACCCCTTGGCGCGGCTCATCTCGTCCATCAGGGAGTCGAAGATCGACTGGACCGCAAAGACTTCCTTCTCGCCGATGCAGAGAAGGTTGTTGTCGTAGGCGGCTCCCGAGACGATGCAGCGGGCCGCGTGGGCCAGGTCAGCCGACTCGTCGACGACGACGGGCGGATTCCCCGGCCCGGCGACGACCGCTTTCTTGCGAGCCCCGAGAGCCGCGCGGGCGACTGCGGGTCCGCCGGTGACACAGAGCATCCGGACGCCGCGGTGCTGGAAGATCTGGTCGGCCGACTCGATCGTCGGCTTCTCGATGATCGTGACGATGTTTTCGACGCCGATCGCTTCGGCAAACGCCTTGTTGAACCGCCGCACCCCTTCACAGGCGATCCGCGCCCCCGAGGGGTGCGGGTTCACGACCATCGTGTTCCCCGCCGCGACCATGTTGACAATGTTGCCGGCGAGGGTCGGCAGCGAGTGGGTCACCGGCGTGATCGCCCCGATGACGCCGAACGGAGCGTACTCCTCGATCGTGAGGCCGTGGTCGCCGCTGTAGGTGTTCGACTTGAGGAACTCGGTGCCGGGGACGAGCTTGATGATCTTGAGCTTCTCGATCTTGTGGTCGAGGCGGCCGATCTTCGTCTCCTCGAACTCGAGCCGGCCGAGCTCCTCGGCCTGCTGCTCGCACATCGTCTTGACGATGTTCAGGATCTTCGCCCGGTCGGCGATCGTCTTCTTCTTGAGCTGGACGAAGGCGTCGTTCGCGGCGGCGACGGCGTCATCGACGCTCTGGAAGACGCCGTAGTTGCCGGTCGAACGGGGCCCCGGGGCCGAGTGCCCGTTGAGCCCCGGCCCTGACTTCACCGGGATGCCTCCCGGCGACGGCTTCGGGCTGGAAGGAGCGGCGGAGGGGCCGGCGGCCGGCTTCGTCTGCTTGCCGAGCTTCGACAGGACTTCTTCGACGACGGCGCGAATGGCGGTTTCGTTCATAGTGAGGTCTTGCAGTTGTCCGTGTATCGGTTGTCCGTCGGCCCCGGGCGACGCGGCCTATCGAGGCTCACTCTGTCGTGCGTCCACCCAGCTCTGGATGCGGGTGGAACTGGGGATCTGGCTGGCCATCCAGAGGAGGAGTCCTCCGACGACGATCAGCGACCACCAGTGGTGTTCAACGATCATGGCGACGAGATTCAGGAAGGCGGCCCCTTCCAGGATCGCGGTCGCCACAATCGTCCGGGAGACATACAGCCCGCAGAGGGTCGATGCGTCCCGGTTTCCATTCTTGAGGTTCTGGGCGACGACGATGTCCGGAATGCGGAAGTGCGCTCCGAACGCGGCCACCGCCCCGCCGATCGCCGCCAGGCTCAGCAGGTTCCCCTGCGGAGGCTGGTTGAGCGCCCCGATGACCAGCACCGCGATCGCGGCGAAGACCACGACTCCCAGGATCAGGGCGATCGTGATGATCTGGAGGAGGCGGGCCGCCCCTGCCAGGGTCATTGGAGTCGAGGATTCTGTCATGGACGCTCCTTCGTCCGACTATTCGTTCTTGAAGATCGTCGATTCGCCGACGTTGACCGAATCGACGATCCCGATGATCGTGCAATCGACCGGAAGTTTCTTCGTTTCGTCACAGAACCGGGCGCTGGAGCCCTGAACGATCAGGACGGTTTCCCCTTCACCCGCTCCGACGACGTCGACGGCGATGAAGGTCCTTCCGGTTCCCGTCAGGTCCGACTTCGTCTTCTCGTTGATCCGCAGGGGCTCCACGACGAAGAGCTTCTGGCCCTTCATCGAGTCCACCTTCTGCGTCGAGACGAGGCTGCCGGTCACTCTTGCGATGAACATGGGGGCCTAGGGGCTAGAGCCTAGGGCCTAGGGCCAGAATCAGGATTCTGTATGTCCGAGGCTCTTTCGAAGTCCGCTGAGCATTCGGCCGACGCGGCCAGCTTGCTCGTAAAGTTGTTGGAATCTTGCTTCGTCCAGGAACGTCATTCGTCTGGCGACCTCCAGGTGGGAGACCGTCTCCATTAATGATCCGTATCCGATCTCGAGGAACCGAACATAGTCTCGGTCGGATCCTCGACCACATCCTTCGGCAATGTTTGCCGCGATCGAATTGGCCGATCGCCGCAGCTGACTCGTCAAACCGAATCGCTCATCCGCTGGAAATCCCTTCGTCGCGTCGTAAACCCGACAAGTCAGCTCAATCGCCTCGCGCCAGACTTCCAACTTCTCGTGCTTGAACATGAACCGGTCCTTCCGGCCCTGGCCCCTAGGCCCTAGGCCCTAGGCCTTTCACCGCTTCCACTGATTGGCGGGCCACGACGATCTCTTCGTTGGTGGGGACGATCCAGATCTCGGTCTTGCTGTCGCTGGCGGAAATCTTCGACTCTCCCTTCGCCGACTGGTTCAAGGTCGGATCGAGCTTGATCCCCGCAAAATCGAGGTTCCTGATCGCATCGCGCCGAATCCGCTGGCTGTTCTCGCCGATCCCGCCGGTGAAGACGATGGCGTCCGCACCGTTGAGAACCGTGAGGTACGCCCCGATGTACTGCCGGATCGAAGCGGTGAAGACATCGAGAGCCAGGTTCGCCCGGGCGTGACCTTCGCTCGCCGCTTTCTCGAGATCCCGGACGTCGGCCGACAGTCCGCTCATCCCGAGAAGGCCCCCCTTGCCGGAGAGGTCTTCGAGGACCTGCACGAACGTCTTGCCGGTCGCCCGCATGATCACGGGGATCGCAAACGGGTCGAAATCGCCGACGCGGTTGTTGTGCGGCAGGCCGGTCTGCGGCGTCATCCCGAGACTGTTCGACTGCGACACGCCATCGAGCATCGCGCAGATCGAGTTGCTCCCTCCCAGGTGGCACGAAATGACCTTGAGGCCCTTTCGATTCCCCAGGAGCTGGGCAATCCGACCGCCGATGTACCGGTGGCTGGCGCCGTGGAACCCCCACCGCTGAATGCCATACTGCTCCTGCCATTCATAGGGAATGGCGTAGCTGCGGTATTCGGGCGGTACCGTCTCGTGAAAGCCGGTCTCCAGGGCCGCCACGAGCGGCATGCCCGGGAAGGCCTTCCGCAACTGCCGCATCGCACGAGCGTACGGCGGGTTGTGGGCCGGCGCGACATCCGCAAGGGCTTCCATCGTGTCGAGCAGTTCGTCGTTGACGATCCGCACGCCGCTGAGCTTGCCGGCAAACACCGCCTTGAACCCGATCGCCGCGACCTCCTCGACGGACTTCAGGCACCCGGAAGCAGGATCGGTGAGCTGCTCGAGGCAGATCGCGACCGCTTCGGCATGGTCCTTGATCCGGCGGGACATTTCCTGGCGCTTACCGCCGATCTCGACGAAGCAGGAGCCTTCCGCGTCCTGGCCGATGCGCTCGATTCCGCCCCGCGCAAGCTGCGTCTCATTCGACATATCGAACAGACGGTACTTGAAGGAGGTTGAACCGAGATTGGCGACGAGAACTTTCATTGGGCTTTAGCGCTCGCGAAGGCCGGAGGTCGGATCAGGCTCAGATGAAATTTTTCATCAGGCCGGCTTCCGGGCGGGGAATCACGTGGGCCGAGATGAGCTCGCCGACCTTGCTGGCGGCGGCGGCACCCGCATCGACGGCGGCGCGGACGGAGCCGACGTCACCCTTGATGATCGTGGTGATGAAGGCCGCTCCGATGTTGAGCTGCTTGACGAGGGTGACGTTCGCGGCCTTGAGCATCGCGTCCGCCGCTTCGACGGAGGCGATGAGGCCCTTGGTTTCGAGGAGTCCGATGGCTTCGTTCATGGGATTGTGCGTAGGTGGAAGGAGGGGCTGAATCAGAACCGGGGGCTGCGGTGCCGCCACGGGAGGCGCGACCACCGCAACGGGAGCGGCGACGGCCTGAAGGGGCCGCCCGCGGGTCGCCGCGGTCGGCCTGCTGGTGGGGCGGGTCGCTTTCTTCATCGCGAGGCTTCAGCAGGAGACAACGGGTGGAACAGGGCTGCTTCAATCACGAAGGACTACGAGGCGACCTTGGGCTTCGGCAGGACGGCCTGGAGTTCATCGTGCGGGCGGGGAATGACCTGCACGCTGACGACGTCGCCGACCTTGCCGGCGGCGCTCGCACCGGCGTCGATAGCCCCCGTCACGGCTGTCACTT
>JAEYWB010000321.1 GCA_023429275.1 Planctomycetota bacterium | reverse complement strand
TTGTTCCTGTCTCTCGCGACCCTGGCCGGCGGGGTGTTCATCATCCGCCGCAAGATCCCCAACCTGGCCAGCATCATCGGAGGCCTTGGACTCGCGGGGATCCTGATGCTCTCGCTCGTCGGAAACCGCAGCCTGTTCCGTTCGCTGGGGGGCGACTTCGAGACGGAGACCCTCGTCGACACGCTGAAGGGGGATGAGATCTCGGCGGGAGACGAGTTCGTCGTCGCCACGGCAACGATCGTCGCCTCCGACCAGCTGGGAAGAAACTACTGGGGGATGAGGTACTTCGTTCAGTTCCTGGTCCGGCCGATCCCGAACCAGCTCTGGCCGACCAAGTACCGGGACTGCGACATGGAATGGATGGAGACCTCCCCCGGTCTCTCCGGTATCGGCCCGAGCGAGTGGCTGAACGGGCTCGGATTCATTCCGCACAAGGGCTCGGCGATGGGATTCATCGCAGACCTCTTCCTCGAGTTCCATGTCGGCTGCATCGTCTTCGCCTACCTGCTCGGCAGGACCTTCAGCTTCACCTGGCAGCGGTCCCGCATCCGGGGCGGGTTCTGGACCGTCCTCTATTTCGAATTCCTGATCCTCTCGGTCTATCTGCCGACCCAGAGCATCGGGGCATGGCTCTACCGCCTCCTGCTGATTGCCGTGCCGACTGTGATCCTGATGGGGTATCTGGTTCCCCGTTTCAAGCGACGGCGGCGGACCTATGCACTGCCGATTCGGGGCGTGCCGGCTCCCCAGGCCCTATGAGCGACTCCTCCCCGATCGACACCGCCGCACCGGAGACGAGCGGCAGGAGTCCGTTTGATCCTGCAACGACCGACCAGGGTGACCTTGCCCGCGTGGCCAGGAGGCCAATGTCGGTCAGTCCGTCGGCGGTGGCGGATCGTGACGCCGCTCCAGGGAAGCAGACGTCGATCCTGCGGGTCTGGCTCCTCACGAATGTTCCGAGTCCCTACCAGGTCGAGTTGTTCTCCGAAATCGCATCGCGGCCGGAGATGAATCTCACCGTTCGCTACATGCGGCCGGCGAGTCCCCCGGCCGAAACGACGCAGGGAACGATCCTCCGGGGGATCGGCCCGCGATCCTGGCGGGATGAGTTCCGGCTGCACCCCGGGGCGGTCCGGGAGTGCCTGTTCGGCCGCTACGACTGCTACGTCCTCTCCGGCTTGATGAACAGCGCCACCTTCCTGGCCTGCACGCTCGCCCTGCGTCTTCGCGGCGCACGATGGGGCGTGTGGCTCGAACGGCCGCGGCCCCGCGACGCGGCCTGGCGGCCCGGCTGGCTCACGCGCGGTCCTCTCCGCTGGCTGAGGAATCTGCATGTGCGTCAGGTGCTCGCGAGCGCCCGCCGGGTGATCGGCATCGGCCGCGCCGCGGTGGAGGCTTATTCCGCCGAGGGTGTCACGCCCGAGCGGCTCGGTGTACTTCCTTACTGCTGCGACGTCCGCCGTTTTGCCCCATTCGAGCCTGAGGGCCGTGAGCAACTCCGACGGCGGATGAATCTCGACGGCCAGGTTGTATTCCTGTTCTCCGGCCAGCTCATTCAACGGAAGGGGGTCGACACCCTGATTCGCGCGTTCGGGCGGATCGCGGACACGGCTCCGGACATGACCCTCGTGATCCTCGGTGACGGCGCGCTGAGAGAGCGGCTCCAGGCCTCGGTCCCGACCGAGCTCGCACGACGGGTCTTCTTCCGGGGACACGTCCCGCAATCGGACCTCCCCGACCACTTTCGAGCCGCGGACATCTTCGTGTTCCCGTCGCGGCACGATGGCTGGGGGGTCGTTGTCAACGAGGCATGCGGCGCTGCGCTCCCGATCATAGCCAGCCGGCAGACCGGAGCGGCGCGGGACCTCGTCGTTCACGGCGTCAACGGGTTTCAGGTCGAGTGTGACGACGTGGACGAACTCGCCGCGCGAATGGCGCAGCTCGCGCGGGATCCGGATCTTTGTCGCGAGTACGGTGCGATGTCGCGCAAGCTGGTGGAACGGTTCGCGGTGACAAGCGGGGCGAAAACGTTCCTGAGCGAGATGCAGGCGATTTCGGCCACGCCAATGCGAGCGGCCGGTTCGGAAGGGGGGGACCACGCCTCCCCATGAGAATCCTCCGGGTCATCAATTCCGCCAGTCCTCTCGGCGGCGGACCGATCGAGTCCGTGATCCAGGCGGCCCGCGCCATAGCGGAGTATGGCCACACGATGGAGATCGTCAGTGTGGACGATCCCGCCTCCCCCTGGCTGCCGTCGCTTCCGCTCCCGGTTCATGCCCTCGGCCCCGCTCGCACGCCGTATCGCTATTCCGCCCGTCTCGTTCCATGGCTCTCTCGGCACGCGGGCGACTATGACTGCGCGGTCGTCAACGGCATCTGGCTGTACCCCAGCTATGCGGCGTGGCGCGTCCTCACGCGTCGCACCATCCCCTACTTCGTCTACGCCCACGGCCTGCTGGACCCTTCGCACCACCGGACGTTCCCGATGCGCCGGCTGAAGAAGATGGTCTCCTGGATCGCGACGGAGCGGCGCGTTCTCGACGACGCGGCCGGAGTGCTGTTTACCTGCGAAGAAGAGCGGCGTGCGGCCACAGGCGCGTTCTGGCCCCCGCGGACTCGCGACAACGGCGTCATTGTGC
>JAEYWB010000307.1 GCA_023429275.1 Planctomycetota bacterium | reverse complement strand
GAGGAGAGCCGCCCCTCCCGAGGAAGCCGAGACCTTCAGAAAATCACGACGGGTTGTTGACGACATTCGGTTCGTTCCGCTGCGAGAACTGCGAACCTCCCTGGACGAGCGCCACCTCCGTGCGAACTCTCATTATGAGGAGATCGCCGGCAATTCGACCAGCTTGCCGCGGAACGGAGTGACCGATTCAGAACAGGGGTTCGAACCCTCTCAGCCGCCGCAGCGTCGAGAGCTGGCCGAGGTGCAGGGCAAAGTGCGTCGCCAGGACATGCGAGATCAGTTCCCCCCGGGTGACCAGCCCCGTCCAGGTCAGCCGCTCGATCCCGTGGGGAGCGGCAAGCACCTCCGCGGGCGCGCTCTTCGCCGCGGCGATCAGCCGGTCGTAACCCTTCTCGATGGCCGCCAGGAGCGCCTCCCGTGAAGGCCGGACGGTCGGATGCGACCCCGGGGCGGTCGAAGGGCCGTAGGAGGCAAACCATGCGGCCGGACTCTCCGTCGCTTCGCCAAGCTGCTTGAGACAGGCCTCCGAGACAATCGCCAGGTGGGCGAGGATCCAGCGGCACGAATGCAGGCCGGGATGCGGCTGCACGTCCAGTTCGGCCTCGGGATAGTCCGCCACCAGCCGGTCCAGGTAAGTCCGGTTCAGGCGATGGAGGGCGACTTCCGATTCGAACATGACGAAACCGCAGGTTGAGGTGGAATTCGACAGCTCCCGAGGGAACTGTCGGTGAGGTCCGGGACACAGACAGGAACTCCGGCCTACAGGCCGGCCTTGGAAGGAGCGTCCGAGAATTCCTTTTCGGCATCAGCCTTCCTGTACAGGGTGGTCGGGATCTTGAGTTCCTTCGGAACCTCTTCCCCCTTCGAGTAGGCAACGATCGCCCGGACGACTTCGACCCCCATCTTGTCGGGTTACTGGATCGGGTCGGCGTAGATCTTGCCGTCGCGGATCGCCTGCCGCCCTTCCGGCTGTCCGTCGAAGCCGACGATGACGATGGAGTCCTCCTTCATGGCCTTTTCGATCGCGGCGCGAGCTCCGAGTGCCGAAGGATCGTTGATGGCGAACACACCTCGCAGATCGGAGGTCGATTGAAGGGCGTCGTCCATTGCGCGGAGCCCGATTGCCTTATCCCCCCCTCCGTCGAGTTCCACGGCGATCTCGATCTTCCCTTTGCCTCCCGCTCTCTCGTTGTGGGCGTTGATAGCCTTGCGGAATCCTTCGACGCGGAGGATGCAGGACTCCGCCTGCTTGTAGTCGATGATCGCCACCTTGCCCCCCTGTTCGCCAAGGGCCTCGATCATGGCGGCTCCCGCCTGTTCGCCGCCGTTGAAGTTGTCGGTCGCGACCTGGCAGACGATATCGACTCCCTCCTCCCGGCAGGGAATGTCGACCGTAAAGACCGGAATACCGGCCTCGTTCGCCTCCTGGATCACCGGCACGATCGCTTTCGCGACGCAGGGGCTGATGACGATCGCCGACACCTTCTGGGCGACGAAGTCCTTCACCTGCTCGGACTGCCTCGCAGGGTCTTCGTCGGCGCTCAGCGGGATCGCCTTGTAACCGTGTTTCTCTCCCTCCGCCTCGATGTTGTCGGCGATGACCTTGAAGAAGGGATTCTTGAACGTGAGCAGCGAGACGCCGATTTTTCGTTCAAAGCCCGCGGGAGCCGCGGCCGGCGTCGTACCGGCTCCGGTCCCGGGAGTCGTCCCAGGGGCGGGGCTCGACGGACTCCCCGAGGAGCAGCCGAGCAGGAGGACGAGAAGAGCGAGACCGGGGCCGCGGAATCGAAGCATGGCACATCCAGAGCGGGCGTCAGGACTGTTGTTGACGCGGCATCATAAACGGCCGATCCAGATTGGCGACAGCGCTTGACAGCGGTTGTTGCCAACAGAGGGCACAGAGGACTCAGAGTCCATTTCACACGATGTCGGCAGCGGGATGCAGACGTCGAACCGTGATCGATCGCCCCGACCGACTCTCTGTGTCCTCTGTGTGTCCTCTCTGTGGCTGATCCCGTGGCGAAGCACCACGACGCCTCGACAACTATGTCGCCTTCGTCAGCAGCGCTCCGAGGAATGTCACCGGATCGTTCTGTTCCCGTGCGACCTTCTGCAGGACATCGAGGCGGCCCGCCTGCCGGCACAGATCGGCGAACGAAAACTTGCTCTCGTCTCCGACCCGTGTCAGATGCTCGGCGGCGACATCGACCGCTTCGCTCAGTCCCCCGCTGCGCATCAGGAGGTCGACGAGAACGTACGCCAGGATCGGCTTGTCCGCCTCATCCGGCTCATGAGCCAGCTTTTCCCGGAAGTACTGCAGGGCGTCCGCGCGCCCCTTGTCGAGAAGGACGCGGAAGAACTGGACATGAGCGCGGTAGAAATCCTCGAACGGCGGGTCGCCCGGATACTGCAGCTGCGGATCCAGCTTGGCGCCGTACTCCGACAGCTGGAGAGCCAGGTCGATCTCCTTCGCAGGAGGCTCGATCGATCGCGCGAAGCGGACGACCGAATTGAGGTGCGAAACGTCGATGTGGTAGTTCGATCCCTCGAACAGCCAGTCCCGCCCGGAGATCAGCTCACGGAGCGACGCATCGGGAGAGACCATCGCCATCCGCTGCTCGACATGCCGGCGGACGTTCTCGACGAGGTCGGCGTAGAGGGTGCGGACCATGGTCGCCGCACAGGCGGCCCGCTGCTCGGGCTTGAGGTTCGGGAGCGACTGGTCGAGCGCCGTGATCGTGCTGCAGGTGCCGTGAAGCTTCAGCGACATCGACAGCCCCTTGTCGGGGTTGACCCCCTGGAAGAGGGCGATGTGCATCAGTTCCTCGGTCTTTTCGTCGGTCTGGCCCGGGATCGGCAAGGCCCCGATCGCATCCGCCACCGGCTGCGGCTCGCGGATGACCGAAAGGTAGGTCCAGGCGGAGGGGATATCCCCTTCGGCGAGGAAGAGGGCGCCGGCCTCGCGGGCGGCCGCGATATACGTCTCCTCGACCTGCTTGCGGAGTTCCTGCGGGACGTCCGTCAGCTGAGCCGGACGCGACAGCGGGAGCCCCAGCTCGAACTTCCGGCGGAGCATCCGGGCGTCGAAGAGGCGGTGATAGTCCTTTCGCTCCTTGAGGACCTCTGCGAGCTTGTCGAACGCGGCAGCGGAGTTGCCGTTCTGGGCGATCTGGCTCAGTTCATCGTAGGCGGCGGGTGCGGACATGCTGCTGAAGGAGGCCGGAGGAAGGATCAGGGCGGGAAATGCGAGTCTAACCCCGCTTTCGTCCAGTTCCAACGTGGTGGCATCACCAACGGGTTCGTCAGGCCCTGGAATGCACACAACCGCCGAGCCAGCTGTTTGAAGGTGGCACAGCGACGAGATTCCCTGAATGTGGCTCCACCGTCGGTCAGAACGCGTCGATTGGTCCGTAGTGCGACCTCATAGGTACCTCATAGGTCGCACGAGCGTTGCTGGCCGGCCCAGTTCCGGATTCGCACGTCTGACCGTGGCCCTGGATCGGCGTTTGTGGGACTGGTCGCCCAGTGGGCGGCCTGTGAGGTCGCTCTACGGAGCGGGCGGGCCGTCCATCTGTGCGGATGGTCTCACAGGCTGGGTTTCCCGGTGGTCCGGGTGACATTTCGTTCCCGGCATCGCGAGCGACGACGTAGGATCGGACAAGTGATCGCCGCAGTCCGGGGCCAGTTTCGTGTACGACTATCCTCAGCTCTTCTCGCTCGACTCTATTGGACTCCGTCGCGTCGTCGTCGTGGGCATCTGCGTGGCGCTGCTGGCTGGAGTATCCGCCCGTGTTTTGCGGCTGAAATCCGTTGCAACAGCCTGGCTTCTTGCCTTTGCGGCGAATGCGACTCTTGGCGCCGCTCTGGTCGCCTGGGACGTCCCACCCGTACTGACGTTCTGGATGGACTTCAAGCGCTGGGGTCTGATGGCGGTCGTCCTGATAACCTTGTGGCTGCTGATCATCCTTTCAATGGCTGCCACTCAAGATAAGGTGACACTCGCTGAGAGCGTCGTCGTGATGGCCATGCTGGTCGGCGTCTTCTGGTTTCAAACGCCGTCCTGCGGACTGACACGCGAAGGCAGCCGACAGAGCCAGTGCTCCAACAATCTCAAGTCGATTGGCATCGCGATCCACAACGACGTCGAGCAGTCGGGAGGCGACCTGATCGGCGCGGTCGTCCAACCGGGCGAAGATCCGCCGCGGTCGTGGCGAGTTGAACTGCTCCCTTACCTGGACCAGGAGCGACTTCGGAAACGGTATGACGATCGCGAGACATGGAACGCTCCCGCCAACAAGGTTGTCGCCCGGGCCTCACAGCATCCGTTCGTCTGTCCGAACAATGCCACGCCAACCGACAAACACAAGCTGTCCTACACCGCCTACCTCGCTTGCACTGGCTCCAACGCGTTCTTCCCCATTCCGGCCAACGGTGACGTACGAGGCCGCCGGTTCGCCGACATACGGGACGGAACGTCGCATACAGCCATGGTGGTCGAAGCCTGCGGACAGAACGTCGTCTGGACAGAACCACGAGACTTCGATGTCGATCGCGTCTCGCTCGGAGTCAATCTTCCCGGCTTCCTACGGGGAGAATCCTCCGGACTCCTCTCGTCCCACGATCCTGGCAGAGTGGGAATTCTGATGGGAGACGGGTCCGTCCGACGAGTCTCAGCCGATGTCGCCCCGTCAGTTCTGAAAGCGATGCTGACAATTGATGGAGGCGAGCCCGCGACATTCGATTGACGGCCGTACTCCACAGGCCTTGGCTCTACCACGCACGAAATCGCAGCGATGTTCGCCTATCCCGTTCTCCCCGTAGTGCTGCCGCATCATCTCAGGCTCGGGGCGATTACGCTCCTGACTTTGTTCGCTCTTCTTGTTTGCGCGTTTGGACTGCGGACGCGCCGCGACCGAAGAAACTGGCTGCTCGCAGCGTTGCTGGGGACGGCGTTCGTGACGTTTGAGAAGTCGCACACCTATCTCACGTACCCGGAGCGAACGGAGGACACGTTCTTGAGAGAGGCCATCGACTGGACGAACATTCTGAGCTGGTTCGCTCTCGTTGCCGTTTCGGTTGTGAACTGCCGCCGCCATCCCGACGCCACGAAAGGCTTCATCGGCGTCTGGGCCTGCATCGTTCCTGCCCTCTTGTTGTTGGGGGCCGCCGGCGCCAGCGTCACCCCGCAATCGGCATCCTTCGCGGGCCAGTGCCGCAGTCAGCTCAAACACCTTGCAATCGCGACTGCCAGCTATGCGGAAACGTACGATGGGCAGTACTTTCCACTTCGGTTCAAGACAGTCGGCGGAGTCGAACGGACCTGGCGGATCGAGGTTCTTCCTTTCCTCGATGCAGCAACACTTCGCAAGCGCTATCACGACGACATGGCCTGGGATTCGCCCGAGAACGAAGCCATTGCCAGATACGATGTGCAAGCGTTCCGCTGCCCGTCGAACGAGCGTCCCGCCGATCCGTTTCAACGACTCTACACCGCGTATCTCGCCGTGGGAGGAGATGGAGGTCTCTTCGGGAGAGCCCGACGATGGGGCGAGGTCCCGGACGGGATGTCGAACACGGCCCTCATGGTGGAGGCCTGCGGGCAAAACGTGGTTTGGACTGCACCGCGCGACCTCGATATCAGCGTTGTCATCGCAGGGGTCAATCTTCCGGGAACCGAGTCCGGCCGGTCAGAGGGGGCTTTCTCGGCCTACCACGCTGGAGGCCCAGGCGTCCTGATGGCGGACGGCAGTGCGCGTGCCATTGCACCTGAGATGGACGGCGAGGTCCTCCGTGCGATCCTCACCGTCGACGGAGGAGAAACCACGTCATTCGATTGACCAGTACGCTGTTCTCGCCTCGGCGGCTATGAAATCGCAACGAACCGGGCCGAGTTGGAGGCTTCTCCACCGAGCCGCCGCATCTCCGTCTCAACCGCGCGGACTTTCTTGAGACGGACGTCCCGTCGAGACTGGAGCCATTCGAGCCTCCGAGCCCGATGTCGGCCGCCGTAGCGTCCGCAATGGCCCCCTCCACCTGACCTGGATGGGGCCAAGGCGAACGACGGACTCCGACCTCTCAGTACTCGTTCCCCTCCGCCGCATCGCTCCCGGTCGCCTGCAGGGTGCTCTTCTGCACCTGGCGGATGACGCGGTTGTCGCGCTCTTCGATCAGCTTCGCCAGGGCGGCTTCGGTGGTCATGAAGCCCTTGTCGCCGTCGATCCGGTCGCGGACCGAAACCCCTCCCTGGTCCCGATCCTTCGCCCCTACGACGAGCATGTAGGGGATCAGGTCGAGCTGGGCGTCCCGGATCTTCTTCTTGACGTTGGCGCTCTGGGTATCGATCGAGACCCGGAAGCCCGCCGCCCGGAACCTTGCCTGGATCTCCTGGCAGTACGGGAGGATGTCGTCGTTGAGGCCGAGGATCCGGACCTGCTCGGGGGCGAGCCAGAGAGGGAACGCCGCCGCGAAGTGCTCGATGAGCATTCCGCAGAACCGCTCCATCGAGCCGAACGGGGCCCGGTGGATCATGACCGGGCGGTGAGTGGTGTTGTCCGCCCCGACGTACTCGAGCTGGAACCGCTCCGGCAGGTTGTAGTCGAGCTGGACGGTACCGAGCTGCCACTCCCGGCCGATGGCGTCCCGGACCATGAAGTCGGTCTTCGGGCCGTAGAACGCCGCTTCTCCCTGGCACTCGGTGAACGGAAGACCGGTCTCCTTGAGGACCTTGCGGAGAGTCTCCTCGGCCCGGTTCCAGAGCTCGACCGAACCGACGTACTTATCGGAGTTCGGATCGCGCGACGAGAGCTGCACGCGGTAATCGGTCAGGCCGACCGCCGAGAGGACGTACTTCACGAGGTCGAGGGTGTCCTTGAACTCCTGCTCCACCTGCTCGGGGGTGCAGAAGAGGTGCGCATCGTCCTGGGTGAGGCCCCGGACGCGGAGCATTCCGTTCAGTTCGCCCGACTGCGCGTGGCGGTAGACGGTTCCGAACTCGGCGAGCCGCACCGGCAGGTCGCGGTAGCTCCGCGGCTGGGCCTTGTACATCTGCACGTGGTGCGGGCAGTTCATCGGCTTGAGGAGATACCGCTCCTGCTGCTTCTCCCATTTCGAGAGATAGGCGAGCCGGTCTTCCTTCGAGCCGTTGGCCGGGTAGTCATGGAACTCGCAGCCGCAGACGTTGCAGGACTGCTTCAGCCTGGTTTCGTCCTCCGACGAAAGCTTGTCTTCGCCGAGACGGGTCTTCCAGTGGTCGACAGTCTGCCCGGCGGGGTGGCCGAAGAGGGGCGGGAACTGCGACTCGCGGTAGTATGGGAAGTGTCCGCTGGTCTCATACATCTCGACCCGGCCGATGTGCGGCGAGTAGACCGGCTCGTAGCCGCGGCGGAGCAGTTCCGCCTTGATGAACTCCTCGAGGGTCGCCCGGATGGTCGCCCCCTTCGGAAGCCACAGGCAGAGCCCCTGGCCGACATCGTTCGAGATGGCGAACAGATGGTGCTGCTTGCCGAGGACGCGGTGGTCGCGGCGCTTCGCTTCCTCGATCTGGTTGAGGTAGGTCTCCATGTCCTTCTTGTCGAAGAACGCGGTCCCGTACAGCCGCTGGAGCTGCTTGTTGGCGGCGTCCCCCTTCCAGTAGGAGCCGGCGACGCTGATGAGTTTGAACGCCTTGACCTTGCTCGCGTCGGGAATGTGCGGCCCGCGGCAGAGGTCGACGAATTCCCCCTGGCGGTAAAAGCTCAGGGAGCCGTGGTCAGCCAGTCCGGTCGAGATATGTTCGACCTTGAGATCCTGCTTGAGGTCGCGGCAGAGTTCGACCGCCTTCTCGCGTGAAAGGGAGAACCGTTCGAACGCTTCCCCTTCGGAGATGATGTTCGCCATCTCCTGCTCGATCCGCGGAAAATCCTCCTCGCTGATTTTCTGCTTCAGGTCGAAGTCGTAGTAGAAGCCGTTTCCGGTGGTCGGGCCGAAGGCGAGGCCGACGCCCTCATAAAGCCGCATGACCGCCCGGGCCATGATGTGGGCACAGGAATGCCGCAGGACGCCGAGCGCGGCGGGGTCCTTGTCGGTCATCAGCTTGAGCGGGATCGGATCGGAGCTGCTCAGATCCTCGAGGGGCCGCATGGCATCGACGATGGCGCCGTCGACCTGAGCCGAAATGGTCGCCTTGGCGAGCCGTTCAGAGATGGACCGGGCGACATCGAGGGCTGAAGACCCCGCCGGATACGATTTGACGGAGCCATCGGGAAGCTGGACGTTGGGCATATTACTCTCGCACCGCGACAGACCGGTTGCGGCCGATACCAGGGGCCGAAGTGCCGTTCTGCACGGAAGTTCTGACATCTCCAGCCGCGGACGCCGTTACGAGGAGCGTCACCCCGGCGGCTGGACGGACGCCGTTCTACGGGAGAGGACACGGGACGTCAAACCGGGGTTCTCGAGTCTTCGAAAGACCGCTCGCAGAGGGCGGGTCCGGGCCGCGAGCAATTCCGCGACGTCCGTCGACCCTCACCTGGTCGTTCGGATATCCCGAGAGAATTCCATTCTTGACCTCGAACGGCCCCAAACCCCTCCTGTGTCAGGCCAATCCTGACGTCTCAGGAATTCTGAAACCAAAGCGACCAGCGAGGTTCCCCGTAATCCAGTTCCCTTGAGTTTCTGAGGCAATTCGCCGTGATTTCCCGGGGATTGAGGCTGAGCACACGCCCCGGGAAACAAGTGGCACGGCAAGTGCCCTTTGCCCAGGCAACGTGAGGATGGTTGCGACTGGTCAAGCTTTTGGAAGCATCCTCTTCGCCCCACATCACATATCCGGAGGAGAAACCATGTCTGGCAAAGCCGACGAACTGAAGGGACGCGTGAAGGAAGCCGCGGGCGCGATCATGGATGACGACCAGATGCGCCGTGAAGGCAAAGTCGACCAGGCGGCGGGCAAGATGAAGCAGGCCGCCGAAGACGTCATCGAAAAGGCGAAGGACGTCGTTCAGGGAGTCAACAGGCCGCGGTAGTTCGCAGGCTTGTGAATTCCGCCCCGAGAGGATCGGCTGTGAACACGCAGCCCATCCTCCTGGCGGCGTTTATGCATAGGATGTGATGCGCCTCGATGATCAGGGGCCGCCGACAGGGGCCGAATCGAGATGTGTGGGCCGCTTGGAATTGATGCGGGTTTGACGGCGGATGCGTCCGCCTGCGGGAATCTGGTAAGCTGCTTCTCGAATCAGCACACCTTCGTCGAAGTGATGAACCAGCCAGAATCACATTCCTCAGACGCCTCCTTCGCGGACTCCGCCGAAAGCCCCCTTGTTCGCGAAAACCTCCAGTTGCGGGAGAAGCTGCTGGAGACGACGGAGCGGCTGGAAGAAGCTGAAGCAGCGCTGGGAATGCTTCGGAGCGGTCTCGCTGCCGGATCCGGAGGAGTGACCGGGGCAGAGGCGTTCGTCGTCGGCAACCAGGCGGATTCACGGGTCTTCACCCTCACACCGGCGGACAGCTTCTATCTGCAGCTCGCTCAGGAGGTCGCCAGCGCCGGGACCTGGGACTGGGAAGCGGCTCATTCGCGTCTCAGCATCTCGGATGGACTGCGGACGATCCTCCATATCGATCCGTCCGCTCCGCTCCCCGTCGAGAAGGTGCGGGAGATTCTGCATCCCGAAGACCTTCCCCGCGTCGCGAAGCGCGTCACCGAGTTCCTCGCCGCCCGGAACGCGGATTTCTATGAGGAGTTCCGCGTCTGCGTCGGGGGAACGACCCGCTGGCTCGCCTGCAAGGGACGCCTCCTGCGGGGGCTCGTTTCGAGCTCCGATCGTGTCATCGGAATCTGCATCGATATTACGGAGGAGCGGGCCCTTCAGGATGCGGCACGCGAGACGAACCGCCGAAAGGACGAGTTCCTGGCAATGCTCGGGCACGAGCTCCGCAACCCGCTCGCCCCGCTGACGACTGCCGCGGAGCTGCTGCAGCTCGAAGCGGAGAACCCGGGACAGGTCCGCGAGCTGGCAACGATGGTCATGCGGCAGACCGACCAGTTGCGGCGGCTCATCGATGACCTGCTGGATGTCTCCCGCATCACCCGCGGAAAGTTTCAGCTGCAGCGGGAAGTGATCGATCTTCGAGATGTCCTCACGGCGGCGGTCGATATGAGCCGCTCCATGATCGATTCGGCAGGCCACGAGCTTCAGGTCTCCGATTGCGGCCGGGCGGTGCATATCGACGGAGATCGGGTCCGGCTGACGCAGGTTGTCGGGAACCTGCTGATCAATGCCGCCAAATACACCCCTTCGGGGGGAGGAAAGGTCGCCGTCGCCCTGACGGAGGAGAACGGACAGGCCAGAATCTCGGTCAGCGACAACGGCATCGGCATTCCCGCGGAACTGCTGGGGGCGGTTTTCGGACTGTTTACCCAGATCGACAACTCCGACACGCGGTCGCAGGGAGGGCTCGGCGTGGGCCTGGCTCTCGCGAAGACTCTCGTCGAACTCCACGGCGGAACGATCTCCGTCGACAGCGAGGGGGAAGGGCGGGGAAGTCGCTTCGTCGTGTCGCTTCCCCTGGCCAGCGCTGCGGAGACCGCAACCGAGGCCCCCGTCGCTCCGCCGAAGGAGCTCAAGCGGTTTCGGATCCTGGTCGTCGACGACAACGCCGCGGCCGTTCACCTGTTGTCGAAGCTGCTCGGAAAGCTGGACCAGGAGATCTTCGCGGCCGAATCGGCCCATGAGGCGATGGCCGCCCTGACGGACTTCAACCCGGAGGTGATCATCTCCGATATCGCGATGCCGGGCGTTTCAGGATACGACCTCGCTCGCGGTATCCGATCACTGCACCTTCCGCAGCAGCCGACCCTCGTCGCTTTGACGGGATACGGTCAGGAAAGCGACCGCCAGGCCGCGATCGCGGCCGGATTTGACCGACACCTGACGAAGCCGGTGTCGATCAACGTACTCCGCGACCTCATTCTCTCGCTGAGCTGAGCCGCTGTTTCAGGATCGTTTTCGACACAGAGGACTCAGAGGCTCTCTGTATGACTAACCGTCCGAGTCTTGTCCAGCTGCGCAAATTTCAGCCGGCGAGTTGGGCGAGGCGTGTCGTATCGGCTTGTCGGGCAGTGATTAACGC
>JAEYWB010000257.1 GCA_023429275.1 Planctomycetota bacterium | reverse complement strand
GGTGGGAAGAGCTCTACCGTCATCCGGAGTGGAGCTTCTACGGGAAGGACTTCCCGACGCATCAGTCGCTGATCGACGCGAGGAACCGGGTCATCGCCCGGCATCCCGAAACGACCTTCATCTGCGCCCACATGGCCGATGTCCCCGAGGATCTCGCCAAGCTGGCGAGCTACCTCGACCAGTATCCCAACATGAACGTCGAGATCGCGGCCCGGGTCTCGGAGCTGGGCCGGCAGCCCTACACCGCCCGCAGGTTCTTCCTCAAGTACGCGGACCGGATCCTGTTCGGCACCGACGGCGTCCCCCCGGTCTCCGAGCTCATCCCTCACTGGCAGTTCCTGGAAACCTTCGACGAGTACTTCCCGTACGAGGACAACCCGGTCCCGCCGCAAGGCTTCTGGAACATCTACGGGATCGGTCTTCCGGACGAGGTGCTCAGGAAGGTGTACCACGAGAACGCGGAGCGGCTGATTCCCGGCGTCCGCGAAGCCCTGGCGAAGCAGAAGGGGTCGAAAGCGGCGGAGTAACCCCTTAGCACGTCGCGTCAGGACGTGCGGGCGAATTCGCGCGGAATGTTGCAGAAAAGCAACGCCCCGGCTGCACCAATCCCTTCGTCTCCGGAGTTCACCGGAACCTGCCGGAATCGGAAGAGCCCGGAGTTGTCTCGACACGAATCCGCAGGCATGTTTGCGGCATAGACCGAGTCGCCACCGGGGAACGGTCCTGCCGCATTTGAGAACGACCGGGAGGGAACGACTTTTGCGCTGGCCGTGGCGATCATCCCAGAGTGGCAGCATCGCCGGTTCTCCGAAAGGGGTCCGGATGACCTGGGGGGGAACGCGCGTCGGCCGCTCGTTCAGCCGGACCGCGGTCCTGCTCCGCCGACAGATCTGGGTTTTTCCCCTCCTGGCGATCGTCGTTCTTGGGGGGATCAACTTCGTCGTCCGCTCGGCGATCGAGCGGACCATGAAGGACAACCTCCGGTCGCAGCTCGAAACGCTCCTCGGCGTCGAGACGGCGATGCTCCAGACCTGGTTCAAGGTCCAGGAGGCGAACGCCCAGTCGCAGGCGAACGATTCCCAGATTCGCGCCCACATTGAGGAACTTGTCCGGCTGGCCCATCCGGACGGCGAACAGGCCGCGGACGATTCGAGTCCGCCAGACGGGCTCCCGTCCCCCGCCGCATCGCTCCGCAGCGCCCCCGTGCAGTCTGCGATCCGCAAGGAGCTCGCCCCGGCCCTCTCGACCCACGACTACTATGGATACGTCGTCGTCGACCGGTCCGGGACGATTCTCGCGTCGGACTCCGCGGAACTGATCGGACTCGCCGACCACCTCAAGCAGTACGAGTATCTCGTCACCCGTGTCTTCGAAGGAGAGACGGTCGTGACTCCGCCGGTCCCGAGCCGCACACTGATGAAGGACGAGAGCGGGCAGCTGCGCTCCGGCGTCGCGACGATGTGGGTCTGCGCCCCGGTCCGGGACGCCCGTTTTCAACCGATTGCAATCCTCGGACTCCGGATCCGGCCGGACCGGGAATTCACGCAGATCCTGCGGCGGGGCCAGTTCGGGCACACGGGGGAGACCTACGCCTTCGACATCAACGGCCGCATGGTCTCGAACTCGCGGTTCGATGAGAGCCTCGTCCTGCTCGGCCTGATTCCCGACGAACCGGGAACACGCTCCCTGCTCAATATCCAGATCCGGGACCCGGGCGGGGACATGACGGCGGGTTACCGGCCGACACAGCGGCGCAGTGCGCTCCCTCTGACAAGGATGGCGACGGCGGCGATCGACGGACAGAACGGGACCGACCTGGAAGGATACCGGGACTATCGCGGCGTTCAGGTTGTCGGGGCATGGGCCTTCCTCCCCCGATATCGGATGGGACTGACGACCGAGGTCGACTACGCCGAAGCCTACCGCCCCCTGACGATTCTCCAGCGGACCTCCATGGTCCTGCAGGTCCTGCTGGCTCTCGCGGCGGTTGCGATCTTCGTCTTCAGCATTATCGTGGCCCGGCTCCGCCGCGCCGCACAGAAGGCGGCTCTCGAGACGCAGAAGCTCGGCCAGTACACGCTCGAGAAGAAGCTGGGCTCGGGGGCGATGGGGGTCGTCTACAAGGGACACCATGCCGTCCTGCGGCGGCCGACCGCGATCAAGATGCTCGAGCCCGACCGGGTGAACGACGGGACGGTCGAGCGGTTCGAGCGCGAGGTCCAGATCACCTGTCAGCTCAACCATCCGAACACGGTCGCGATCTACGACTACGGCCGGACCCCCGAGGGTCTGTTCTACTACGCGATGGAGTTCCTCGACGGCATCGACCTCCAGACCCTCGTCGAAAGGTACGGTCCGCAGCCGGAAGGCCGCGTCGTTCGGATCCTCAAGCAGATCTGCGGATCGCTGTACGAGGCGCATTCGCTGGGCCTGGTCCATCGGGACATCAAGCCGGCGAACATCATGCTCAACCGCCGCGGCGGAGAGCCGGATGTCGTGAAGGTCCTCGACTTCGGCCTCGTGAAGGCGGTCGATGAACAGAAGCAGGCGGGGCTGACCGCGGCGAATGCCCTGACGGGAACGCCCCTCTATATGTCTCCCGAGGCGATCCAGACCCCCGGAGCGGTCGATCCCCGCAGCGACCTCTACGCGGTCGGGGCGGTCGGCTACTTCCTGCTCACCGGGAAGCCGGTCTTCGACGCGCACAATATCGTCGAGCTCTGTCAGCGGCACGTCGGGGAGTTGCCGGTCACCCCCTCCGAGCGTCTCGGCCGGCCGGTCTCGAAGGAGCTCGAGGCGGCGATCCTGTCGTGCCTTGAAAAGAACCGGGCCCGCCGCCCGCAGACGGCCCGGGACCTGGCGATAAGCCTCATGC
>JAEYWB010000151.1 GCA_023429275.1 Planctomycetota bacterium | reverse complement strand
ATCTTGGCGAGGATGTTGATGAGGTAGTTGAGCGACTTGATCCGGGCGCTCAGGGCGCCGGGGTGGTTGCGGATCGTGCTCGCCGTGATGATCGCCATTCCCTTCTCGTAGAACTCCTCGGGATAGAGGGTGATCGTGTCGGCGATGATGATGACCTGGGGATTGCTCGTCTTGCGGATGTCGAGCCCAAGTGCCCCCGCGCCGCGGGTGACGACGAGCCGGACGTAGCCATCGTCCAGACCGTTCGCGGCGACCGTCTCTTCGACCGCCTTCGTCATGGCGGCCGGCGTCATCGGGATCTCGAGCCGGATCGCCTTGGCACTCTCGTAGAGCCGGTCGATGTGGTCCTTCAGCAGGAAGACCCGCTTGTTGTAGACGCGGATCCCTTCGAAAACGCCGTCGCCGTAGAGCAGCCCGTGATCGTAGACATTGACGACTGCCTGCTCCTTGGGAAGAAGCTGGCCATTGACGTAGACCTTGACCGACATGTGTTCACCAGCAGTAACGGCAGCAACCGGCCAGCGCAATGCGAGCCGGAGGCGTCATTTGTAGGGGGACGCGACGGGAGAGCAAAGCGATCCCCGCTGAGGTTGTTGCGAAAACCTCCTCGCCCGGACATGGGGATCACATATCGGGTTCGCGCAGGCCCACAGCTGAAGCAAGGGTTGGCGGAATCCCTGTCCCTGCGTCAGGGACCAGCCAGAGGGCTTTCAGGACCAGCCATTCCTTCCCGAGTTCGTCGTTCGACGATCGGAGGAAGAGAGAAAACCACCAAGGCACGAAGACACCAAGGGCTCCAGTTGGAACGGGCCGGTCTCAACCTGGTGTCTGGTGGTGAAGACACTTCGATGAAATAGAGTCGGTGCCGCTAGGCGGCTTCTTCCAGCGTCTGGATTCGGCCTTCGCTGAGGCGGACGATCCGCTGGGCTTTCTGGGCGATCGCGTTGTCGTGCGTCACCATGATGATCGTCAGCTTTTCCTGCTCGTTGAGGTGCGTCAGGACGTCCATGATTTCGTGGCCGGTCCGGACGTCGAGGTTTCCGGTCGGTTCATCCGCCAGGAGCACCTGCGGACGGCCGATGAGAGCCCGGGCGATCGCGGCCCGCTGCATCTCGCCCCCTGACATTTCGGAAGGGCGGTGTTTCAACCGGTGCCCGAGTCCGACGCGGGTGAGGATTTCCTTCGCCGAGTCGCGGAACTCGCGCCGCCGCCGGAAGTAGGTCCAGGCGGGGTAGCGGATCATCAGCGGCGAGAGGACATTTTCAAGAAGCGTCAGTTCCGGCAGCAGGTGGTAGAACTGAAAGACGAACCCGAACACACGGTTGCGGAGCTCGTCGCGGGTCCGGTCCGGCAGGTCGTCGATCCGGTGGCCGTCGAGACGGACCTCCCCTTTCTCCGGGGTGTCGAGAAGTCCCATGACGTGGAGCATCGTGCTCTTGCCCGAGCCCGACTGGCCGACGATGGTGACGAACTCCCCCTTGCCGACGCAGATGTCGACGCCGCGGAGAACCGGGACGGGGGAGACACCCTTCAGGTACGCCTTGCTGATCGCCACCGCCCGGATGTGCGATTCACGCGGCTTCGTCTGCAGGAGCGGGAGAGTGGGAGGCATTGGAGAGGCTTCAGGCTGTGGGCTTTAGGCTGTAGGCGTCAGGGTCGTTCGGCTGAACTGAGAACTGACGACTGACCACTGACAACTCTTCTACTCGTACCGCAGGGCACGGACCGGGTGGAGCCGCGAGGCGAAGCGGGCCGGCAGGACGCTCGCGAGGATCGCGATCACCGTCGCCCCGAACATCACCCAGGCGACCATCCAGGGGGTGACCTTCGTGGGGATCTCATGGAAGTAGTAGATGTTCTCGTCGAACACCTTGTGTCCCATGACCATCGAGACGACCGCCTCGACCTCGTTGATGTAGTGCACGATCGTGAGCCCGAGGAGGACCCCGACGCCGCTTCCGACGATTCCCAGCGACAGGCCGTACGTCAGGAAGATCGACATCACTCCGCGCGAGCTCGCGCCGAGGGCCTTGAGGATACCGATGTCCTTCGTCTTCTCGACGACGATCATGTAGAAGATTGCGAGGATCCCGAAGCCCGCCACGGCGATGATGAGGAACAGCAGGACGTTCAGGATCGCCGACTCGACCTCGACCGCCTGCAGCAGCGGGCCCTGTTCCTGTTCCCAGGTGCGGACGTTGACGAGGCTCATGTCAAGGTCCCGCCGGAGCCGCTCGAGGACCTGCGGGGCCTGGGCGTAATCCTTCAGCTTGATCTGGATGTTGGTGACCGCCCCTCGCCGCCAGTCGGAGTGGTCGGTTCCACCCTGCGGGCCGGGGAGCAGCATCCCGCGGACGCGCTGCAGTTCTTCGAGATTGCAGAAGACGAGAGTCGAGTCGTACTCGCTCATGCCGCACTTGAAAACGTCGACGACCGTGGCCGACATGCTGCCCGGCTGCGGAGTCCCCGCCTTGTAGGTGGTCAGGTCGACGTCCATGCCGGGCTGAACCATCATCTTGACGTTCATCGTCCCGGTCGCCTTGTCCGGGTAGTGGTAGCTGACAAGGCCCTCGGCGACATAGACCCGGGCCGGCTGCGGCGCAAGGGGATCGACGGGGCGGGAGTTCTGCGGCGCGGGGCCGAAGGGGTTGACGGCACCATCCCCAGGAGCATCAAACGGGTTCGCGGGGGACGCGACGTTTGTCGACGAGGCGGACGCCGGGACGACCTGCGACGCTGCCGCCGAGGGAGCCTGTGGCGAGTGCATTCGCGATTCGTACTGCTGCCGGAGCTGCGCGAACTCGATCCAGCTCTTTCGTGTCCCCTTCGCCTCCTCGGACAGCTCCCACGTCAGCGGTGCCTGCGGGTCCATGAGGGGAGGGCTCTTCGTCCCGTCTCCGTTGTCGTGCATTCTCCGGCTCGCGAGGAACGGCCGGAGGGGGGAGACCATCTCCTTCGATTCGGGAACGATTCCGACGATCGTGACCGGCCGCGGGCAGGGACGGCCGAGCCAGTTGAACGACATCATTCCGTAGACTTCGACCGACGGGGTCATGGCGGCGATGTACTGGCCTGCCGACTCCTCGATCTCCTTCATGAGTGCGACGGGGTCTTCGATTCCGTCGGTCGACATCGTCTGGACACAGACATCGGAGCGGATGCCGCGGATGCGGTCCTTCATCTGCGTGCTGAAGCCGGTCATGACGCTGTTGACGACGATCATCGTCGCCACGCCCAGCATGACGCTCACGACGCTCGCGAGCGCGATAAAGCGGGTCCTGAGATAGCGCAAAGCCAAGAGCAGCTTGTACATGCCGGCACTCCGTTGCCATCGTCCGCGTCCCGTCCGTGACGCGGGGAAACCGGCGGAATCCGCCGATTCTCCGCGAGTCTAGGCCGAATCACAAATCGAGTCGAGACGTCTCTTGTCGCCGGCCATTCGACGACGGGCTGGAAAGTGCAAGGGTAGTGAACTAGAGTGCACATGTTGGGCCAGCGGGGCTGGCATGTCTCTCAGGGCCCGAAATCCATCAAGTCGACACCACGGGCCCCGGTGAGCTTGCCGTTCGAGCCATCGAATCGCAGGGCACGTCGGAGCGGAGGAATCAAAATGTCCAGGCTGAAGGCCGTGAAGGCTGCTTCCGCAGTCTCTTTGATGATCGGCGTCGGCATCATTTCGGTAGCGGCTACCGGCGAAGTGACCACGGCGATGGCGCCAATTGTCCTCCTTGGCTTCCTCCTCTCCATCGGAGGGTTTATCGGCTTCGTCGCCTGCCGGTTGTTCGAGTAGATCAGCCCGCAGTCCGCTGTGATCGCATTCGCGACGCCGCAGCGTCCATCCCCTTGAATCGGGAGGTCGCCTCGGCCATGAATTGTCGAAACTCAGTCGACATCTTCAGAAGACTATTCAGGATGCTGAAGACGGACTTGAACGCCTCCTCGGTTTGCCCGAAGGCGTCTCCGACCTGTCCGATGACCTTCTGAGCCTCTCTGGCGCCTGGGGCTGCTCCTCCGACGGGAGCTCCCATGTTGGCGACGGGCAACCACGGGGTCGGTTCGGCGGGTTTGACGATGTCTCGCGGCTTCACCCGTGGGGGGAGTTCACCTCGTCCGGGGTTGTCGGCCGGAGCGACTGGACGACGACGTCCCTCTTCCCATCGACGACGCCTCTCCTCCTCGCCTCGTATCTCACGATTGATCCGCTCCTCATCCCGCCTCTTCTTGTCCTCGGCCGCTGCGGCTTCTCTCTTTCGACGCTCGTCTTCCGCTTTGGCGGCCTCGGCCCGACGTTTCGCCTCCGCTTCCGCAGAACGCCTGGCCTCCTCTTCGGCTCGTCGGACCTGCTCCTGGTGACGTTCGAACTCGGAGCGAGACTCTCGAGAGAGTTCGAGTCCTCGCTGCTCGGCCTGTCGAATCCGTTCGAGGAGCTCCAGCTTTCGTTCCTCCGAGATCCCTTGCTCCTGGAGAGACTCCTTGGCGTCCTCAATGATGTCTGCGATCTCTTCCTGAGTTCGGATCTGAGAGAACGCCTCGGACAGCCCGGCTCGCTGCTTTTCCTTCTCGATCCTGGCCAGCTCTTCGTTGACGTCGAGGAGGTCTTTGTTGGCCTGGAGCTCCCGGCGTCGAGCCGCCACGTTCGCTGCAGAATTCGCCTCCATCTCATTCCGGCGGTTCAGGTCCGCCT
>JAEYWB010000135.1 GCA_023429275.1 Planctomycetota bacterium | reverse complement strand
TGACTCTTCAACTCCTCGCGGTGGAAAGCCGCGGTGGTTGGAAACGTTTTTGTAATCAGGCGCCGCGGAAGAATTCCGCGACCGGGCATTCGAAGCCGGGAAGGACTTGCGAATGCAATGTCCCATCGGCGTTCAGGACTGTCGGCTCATCGTCGATGCGATACAGATGCAGTCGACGATGCTCGGGATTCAGCACCCAGACTTCGGCAACGCCGGCCTTCAGAAACTGACCGACCTTCTCGACGACGGCGGGCCATCGATCGGAAGGGGAGACGACTTCGATTGCCACGTCAGGCGGTACTGTCAGAACTCCGTCCGAGACATTGCCACCTGGCAACCGAGCGAGCCGGATCACGTACAAATCCGGACCGCGAACGCTGTCCGGGTCACGAGAAAGTACGACGCCAGAGTCGTTCGAGGTGATGTTCCAACGTTCTGGCTGCGTCTCTTCCCATTTGAGTAGTACGGCGCCCGTCCTGACGCAGACAGTCCCATGCCGCTGGCCCGGCCTGGTCATCGTGACAATCTCCCCACACAGGAGCTCGACCGGTGTGTCGAACGACATCCGGGCGAACTCTTCGGCGGTGATGAGCGTGGTCTTGGACATTTCGATTCGAGGCCGTCGCGGTCGAACGACGCGAAAACTACTTGGCGGTCGAGAGCGTCTTCCGTTCCTTCGCTGCTTCTTCTTCGGCGGTCGCATCCGGATGACGCTCACGGATGGCGGCATAACCATTCGCATGCAGGTCGTGAGCGAGCTGCGCGTCGCCGGTTTCGACGACCCGCCCCGCCAGCATGACGTGCGTGAACTGAGGAATGTTGAACTCGAGAAGCCGCTCGTGGTGCGTGATGATCAGCACGCCCATCTGGGGGCCGGAGAGCTTGGCGAGGCCTTCGCTCACGACGCGGACGGCGTCGCTGTCGAGCCCCGAGTCGGTCTCGTCGAGGATCGCGAACTTCGGCTTCAGCATTGCGAGCTGAAGGATCTCCATCCGCTTCTTTTCACCGCCCGAGAATCCCTCGTTGAGGTAACGGCGGGCGAACTCGGAATCGATGTTGAGTTCTTCCATCGTCTTCTTGAGCTCCTGCCGGAACTGCTTCATCGGCATGAGCTCTTCCCCTTCCTTGCGGGCGGGGTTGCGGATGTTCGTGATCGCGTGGCGGAGGAAGTCAGCGACCTTCACACCCGGAATCGTCACCGGGTACTGGAAGGCGAGGAACATTCCGAGCCGGGCTCGCTCGCACGGGTCGAGTTCGCTGATGTCCTGGCCGTCGAGCTCGATATTCCCTTCGGTCACTTCGTACTTCGGGTGGCCGGCCAGCGTGTACGCGAGGGTGCTCTTACCCGAGCCGTTCGGGCCCATGAGAGCGTGGATCTCGCCCTGACGGATCGTCAGGTTGACCCCCTTGAGAATCGGAACGTCGCCGACAGCGACGTGCAGGTTCGTGATCTTCAGTTCCATCGACATGAAAACTCGTCAGCTCTCGATTTACCGCGGACAGGGTGTCCGCTATTCGATCCCGGCAAAAAACTCGCTCACCGGAGTGGTGAACTCCGGCAGCGCTCCTGACACGAGCTGCGCGTCCTGCTCGAACTCGACCGGCGGGAGGTCGCTCCGGAACACTTCGACCGTCCGCCGTTCACAATCGACTATCCAGACCTCTTCGACTCCGCGAGCGAGGTATTCCTTGATCTTCGTCCTGATCTCCGACCACCGGTTCGACGGCGAGAGGACCTCGACGCAGAGGGTCGGTACGAGTGACCGGCTCGTCCGGTTGAACTTCCCCGAAGGGATGGCACTCGCCGCATAAAACGCGACGTCCGGTCCGCGGACCGTGTCGGGATCACGTTCGGTGATGACGCCACTGTCGTTCGTCGTGATCTCGCCGGCTTTCCGGGGAAGCGCCCACTGTCCGAGTTGAAAGGCGACCCGAAAACAGACATTTCCGTGCGGTGGCTCCGGTCTGGTCATTTCCACGACCTCCCCCCGAACCAGTTCGACAGGAACGTCGAACTCCATCTCGGCAAACTGCTCGGCGGTGAGAAGCGTCGCGACCGACATCGAACCGAAGGTCTCCTCAGGCGTTGATCAGTTCCGGCTCCTTGACGTAGCCGGTGTGGTGGGGAATCGGCAGCATCTCGGTCGCACCGCGGGTGATGCGGCGGGCCTTGATCTTGTCCTGGATCCGCATGATCCCTTCGAGAAGGGCTTCCGGACGAGGAGGACAGCCAGGAACGTACACGTCGACCGGAACGACCAGGTCGACCCCCTTCACGACGTGGTAGCCATACTTGAAGTACGGCCCGCCGCCGACCGTGCAGGCGCCCATCGCGATGACGTACTTCGGATCGGGCATCTGCTCGTAGAGCCGGCGAACGCGGCTCGCCATCTTGTAGGTCACCGTGCCGGCGACGATCATCAAGTCGGCCTGCCGGGGGGTCGCCCGGAACGCCCCTGCACCGAACCGGTCGAGGTCGTACCGGCTCGCGCCGGTGGCCATCATCTCAATCGCACAGCACGCCAGTCCGAACGTCATCGGCCAGATGCTGGACTCTTTTGCCCAGTTCATCGCCTGTTCGAGCGTCGTCGTGATGACGTTTTCTTCAAACCGGCCGTCAATCCAGGTCATATTCTCCGCCTCAGCGTCCTGTATTCCTGCTCGTCGTCACCATCCACCTCTCGAGATGCTTCAGGCAATCCCGGAGGATCAGAGAACTGAACTCTATCCGTCTTTTCCCTGCGAAACCAACGAGCGGCCAACTGACCGCAAATCATTCCGGCATATGGTAATTCCGTCATCCCGCTGCGGGCTGAAACTCGCAGCAGGAGTGACCGTCGAGACAGCAGTGCGACCGCTCCAGCGGGGCTCCGACAATCTCGGAAAACACATTGAGCTCCAAGTCACAGATCGAGGAATCCTTCGTCGCCAGATCGTGATACGGACAGGCGTGCTCACGAAGGACCGGAAGGGCCTGTTCGGCGGCGGGATCGCGGAACTCGACGTCAAAACCTCGCTCGGCCAAACCGTCGCGGAGCTGATGCATCCGCTCGCCAACTCCGCTCCCGTGAACTGATCCACCGTAAGCGGACACCAGCGACCGACGCACTTTCTCCATCAGCCGCTGCTTCAGATCGGGCTCCTCAAGGCTCTGCACTTCCCGCCACAGAAGCATGGCCAGTTCGCGGTAATTATCCCCGAGCTGGGCTCTGCCCTGGTCAGTCAAACTGTACAAATGTCTCGGACGCCCCGGTCTCCATGAACGGTCTCCCGGC
>JAEYWB010000126.1 GCA_023429275.1 Planctomycetota bacterium | reverse complement strand
CCTCTGAAGGACACCGCCTGATGGACCTCCTGTCGACCCTCTCCGGCTCGCTCATGGAGAACTTTTTCCCCGCCGGATGGGACCTGAAGAAGATCGACGCCTGTGTCGATCCCGACCCCGCTTCGATCACGAACCGCCAGAAATGGTGGCATCCCAAGTTCACGCCGGTGCCGTGCGCGTCGCTGGCCGACTTCGACACGCTTCTCGGCCACGAGATCGCCCTGACGATCAAGCAGAGCCGCGACGCCGGTGAAAAGCTCGCCCTCATCCTTCCGGTCGGACCGATGGGAATGTACCGCTGGGCGGTCTATTTCCTCACGGAATGGGGCGTTCCGTGCGACCACGTCTACGGCTTCAACATGGACGAGTGGAGCGACGCCCAGGGGAATACCCTCCCCTCCGACAATACCGGCGCCTTCCAGTACGCCATGGAGCAGGCGTTCTACGGTCCGCTCGGCAAGCTGACCGTGCCGAAGAAGCAGCGGCACTTCGCCCTGAAGAAGGTGCTGCCGACGTACGGCGATCGGATCGGCGAGCTGCGGTCGAAGGGAGCGAAGCTCGGTGTGATCTTCGGGATCGGCCGGGTCTGCCACATCGCCTTCTGGGAGCCGCATTTCGCCGCCGAGTATTCGAGCGAGAAGGAGTGGAAGGCCCAGACGCACCGGCTTGGAGCCAAGCTCCATCCGCTGACGGTCGAACAGAACGCCCTGACGAGCTTCAAGAGCCGCACGACGCTCGTGCCCGCCTACGCCAACACGATCGGCCCGGGCCTCTTCATCGGAGCCGACAAGATCATCGGCGGTGCCGACGGCACCTTCGGCCGGGGGATGATGTGGCAGGGGCTGAGCCTGTGGATGACCCTCCGCCACGGCCCGAGTCCCTGGATTCCGTCGACGTACATGCCCACGCAACCGGGGCGGCTGTTCTTCCTGAACGAGCTTGCCGGTCCGCTCGTAGCCGAGTGCAACTGAGGTCGCGTCCAGGCCCCGCCGGGGTGACCTGCTCTGGCGGGGTCGTCGTCCGGCATGAATACCATGCAGCGGCTCGATAAGATGCCGCAGGCTGAGGGACCGCCGTCCCGAAGCCGTCAACCAGGAGAGACAGTCGTGTCGATTCGAACGCTCGCGCTCAGCATGGCCCTGACCGCTTCGGCTGTTGCCTACGGCCAACCGGCCGCTCCGGAAGGAACGACGCCGCCGGCCAAACAGCTCACGCCGGCCGAAGAGGCACGGGAAAAGCTGAAGACGCAGGCGGACGAGGCCTACCGCCAGCAGGAATTCCCCAAGGCGATCGAGCTGCTCGACCAGGTCATCAAGGAAGCCCCGTCGGACCATGTCGCGCTCTACCTCCGCGCGAGTGCCAAGGTCGAGCAGGGGGCGCTCGCCGGAAACGCCGAACTCATCCGCGACGGGCTGACGGACTCGATCTCGGCCGTGAAGGCCGAGGGGAAATCCCGCCCCGACTACTACCTGCCGTACTTCTTCGGAATGTCGCAGCTGTCGAGCATCGAGAAGACGCTGGATCACGCGAAATCGGCCCGGAGCGTGGCGGACGGGATGCTCAGGCAGCCTCTCAAGCCGGAGCAGCGATCGCAGATTCTCTACCAGCGGGCCCTGCTCAGCATGCAGGTGAACGAAAACGCCCCGGCGCGGGCCGACCTGGAGGAGGCGGTCAAGATCGCTCCCGACCACCAAGCGGCCTGGCTCGCCCTCGCCGATGTGACGGCGCGAGCCGATGGCGTCGACAAGGGGCTCGCGGTCTTCCAGCGGGCGATCGAAAAGAACCCGCGCGAGCCGATGCTCTACAACAACCGGGGAATGTTCCTGCAGGGACAAGGACGCGATCAGGAGGCGATCGCCGACTTTTCGAAGGCGCTGGAAGTCGACCCGAAGTTCACGGTCGCGCTCTCCAACCGCGGCTACGCCCTGCTGAATTCCGCCCAGTTCGAGGCGGCTGAGATCGACCTGACGAAGTCTCTCGAGGCGGATCCGACCGACCGCGGGATTCTCAGCCTGAGGGCCGCCACCCGCATGAATCTCGGAAAGCTCGCCGAGGCGGTCCGTGACTGTGAAGAGGGAATCAAGCTCGAGCCCAAGAACCCGCTGGCCTATGCCGACCTGGGATTTGCGCAGTACGCAGCCGGCGATTTCGCCGGGGCTCTCAAGTCCTTCAACGAAGCGCAGCGTCTCGGGCCGGAACTCCCGTTCCTGCTCCCCTGGCGGTACGCGGCGGCTGTCGGGTCGAAGGGAGCGATTCCGGAAGAAGCCAATGCCGCCGGTCAGAAGCCGAAGGAGCAGCGGAACTGGTTCGACACCTTGACCCTTTACCTCGCCGGCAAGGCGAACGAGCAGGATCTCAAGGCGGTGATCGACGCGACCCCGGAGATGTACCGGGACTCGCAGAAATCCGAGGCAAACTGCTTCATCGGGATCAAGGCGTACAACAGCGGCAACGTCGACGCGGCCAAGCGGGCGTTTGAGCAGTCCCTCAAGAGCAAGGCGACTTCCCTCTCGGCCTACCGGGTGGCGAAGGCGATGTTGTCGCGGCTGTAATCAATTACCACTGCAGAGGATACACCGAGGCAGGCATCGCGGTTCCCCTTTGACGGCTCCCTTGCCTGCCCCATCACCCTCCGCTAAACTCCTCCGCTCGCAATTCCGATGGTACGGAGGGACCGCGTTGAGAACGCGGACCGCCATTTTTGTAAGAGTAGACTGCCATGGCACATAAGAAGGGACAAGGCTCCTCCCGGAACGGACGCGATTCAAACGGCCAGCGCCGTGGAGTCAAGCGTTATGGCGGCCAGGTGGTCGTCGCGGGGAACATTCTGATCCGCCAGTGCGGCACGAAGTTCCACGCCGGACGCAATGTCGGGCAGGGCAAGGACTACACCCTCTTCGCACTGGTGGACGGCACCGTCCAGTTCGACCGCGAAGGTCGGCGGGTCAACGTCGTCCCCGCGGCCGTTGCTGCCAACTGATCGCAGCGGCTCGCTGTCGACAATCTGAGAATCCCGGCAGTCTGGTCAATCTGGCCAGACTGCTTTGCTTTTGCGCTGTGCGGTAAATCTTCGGAGGAAGACTGATTGTCCGGGTCGATAGACGATCCGAGCGGATCATCCGCTTCAATCCGATCTGACGCCTCCCTGCTCCCGGCGGGCAGGTCAGGCGATCGGGAGACGATTCCCGCAGGAGGCGCGGAATGGACACGACGGACAGCGGCAACGGCGATGGAGAGGAAAAACTCGTCGCCATCGAAGTGGAGCGCGTCGCCTACGCCGCAATTGGCCGGCATCTGCGGGTCATGTGCTTCCTGTGCCTGCTGCTGCTCGTCCTGGGCTTCCTGATCGGTCACCACGTCGCCAATCAGCACGCCCGCGAGCTGGCGCGGAATATTGAGCGTCGCGAGGATGGGCTCCGCGAGCAGCTCACCCTCCTCACCGGGGAATGTGCCATCCTGCGACAGTCGGTCGCCGACTCCGAGCGACGGTCCGTCGATCTTCGCGCCCAGATGGCCCGGAACGAACTCGCCATGAGCGAGCTCAAGAGCGAGCTGAAGGAAGGGGTCGAGAGCGCCGACGCCCTTCGACGATCGCTGATCGTCGAGGTGATCGAACAGGCCGAATCGGACCGCCGCGGACTGATGCGGGAGTTCAAGCCGTACGTCGAGCGGAACCAGGCGCTGTCGGCCGAAGTGGTCTCGAACGCTTTCACGCGAGTGATCGACGCGCAGCGTGAACGGCTCAACCGGCTGATCGACGTTCCCTCGCGGCCGGTCTGCGTCCAGGAGCCCTCCTCGACGCATCCCCTGGTCCCGGTCTCCGAATCGGGTCCGTCTCCCACGTTCTCAGGCGGCACGGGCTCGTCCGGCACGGAATCACCTGTTGCGGCCTCGGCGGACGTCCTGCTCTTCGATGCGGGAACGGAAGGCCCCCCGGCCCCAGCTCCGCCTCCGCCGGTCGAGACGCCGATCCGGCCGGCCCAGGCGATTGCACCGCCGCCGGGCCTGACGCCGCTCCGCCCCTCTCCGGCCATCTCTCTCGGCCCGACGGTCCCCCCGACTCCGATCGTGCCGACCGCTCCGCCGGAGACGGTCCCGCCCCCCCCTCCTCCATTCGAACCGCCCGTCGTCGCCGCAACGCCGATCG
>JAEYWB010000102.1 GCA_023429275.1 Planctomycetota bacterium | reverse complement strand
GAAGATCGCGACACGCTTCAGGACGTCTTCGAGGAATCCCCCCTCTTCGCCGGCCCGGACCATGCTGATGACGAGCTCCCGAAAGACCTTCGGGTGCTGCCGCATCGCCTCGTAGAGCCGCGTTCCGTCCGCCACCTGCTCGCGCACCTGCTGCAGGACGAACTTCATCGCCGGCAGCCGGGCCTGCCGCTCGAGCAGGTCGAGCGAGCGGAGCAGCGGAACGCCCGACTTCAGCAGGTCGGCGAGCTGGGAATAAAAGAGAGCGAGATGCTTCGCCGCGACCCCTTTGCCGGCCGACCGGCGGTTCGTCTCGGCGGTCTCCGCGAGGGAGATCTTGATCGGGAAGAGCTGCTTCGTACTGAGGGCGACGATCGCTTCCTGCTGGCTTCCGGCGGGAATCAGGCCGGTCACCTGCTTACCGGTGAAATCGCGCGCCGTGTACTGATAATCCGCCACCGGGAACGCTCGCAGTCGAAGAGGACGAAGCGGTCTTCATGATAGACGGCGGAGCGGACCCGCGACAAACCGGGTCTTGCGGGCCGTTCATGGAACCACAAGGTCGCGGTGCGGGAGTTTTCAGTCGTCAGTTTTCAGTTATCAGTCAGGAAGAGACACGCACGCCGTCCACGAGACACGGCGAGACCGAGTCCTCCGAACTGACAACTGAGAACTGAAAACTGACAACTCCCGAATTTCGTCCTTCCGATTTCCGGTCTCTCTCGCGCCAGCTTATGATGAGTAATTGTTGATGTGTTCTGCCGTCGCCTTCCCGCCTCCCCGCGCTCTGTCGAGATTCGACGCATGCGAGTCGCCTCCTGGTTCTGCGCTCTTCTCTACTCTCTGCTGGCCCTGGAGGTCGTCGCCGCTCCGCCGATCGATTTCAACCGCGACATCCGTCCACTGCTTTCCAACAACTGCTTCTTCTGCCACGGACCGGACGAGGCCGAGCGGAAGGGGGGCGTTGACGGACTCCGCCTCGATACCGCCGAGGGAGCCGCGGCCGATCTCGGGACCGGCCAGAAGGCGATCGTCGCCGGGAAGCCGGAGTCGAGTGCCCTGATCGAACGGATCACGTCCGACGACCCGGATCTCCAGATGCCCCCGAAATCGACCGGCAAGCGTCTGACGCCGGCCGAGATCGAGCTGCTGAAGGAATGGATCCGGCAGGGAGCAAAGTACGCGAAGCACTGGTCGTACGAGAAACCGGTCCGCCCCGTCGTGCCGGCCGTCAGGAACACCGCCTGGCCGCGAACCGACATCGACCGCTTTATCCTCGCCCGACTCGAAGCCGAGAGGCTTACTCCCGCGCCGGAGGCCGATCGGGCCACGCTCATCCGCAGAGCGAGTCTCGACCTGACCGGCCTGCCGCCGACCCCCGAGGAGGTCGACCGGTTCGTCGCCGACAAGAGCGAGGACGCCTACGGGCAGATGATCGACCGGCTCCTCGCGAAGGAGTCCTATGGAGAGCACTGGGCGCGAATGTGGCTCGACCTCGCCCGGTACGCCGACAGCGCCGGCTACGCCGATGACCCGCAGCGGACGATCTGGGCGTACCGCGACTACGTCATCCGTTCCTACAACGCCAACAAGCCGTTCGACCAGTTCACGATCGAACAGATCGCGGGGGACCTGCTCCCGGAGCCGACGCGCGACCAGCTCATCGCCACGGCGTTCCACCGCAACACGATGACGAACAGCGAAGGGGGGACGAACGACGAGGAGTTCCGGAACGTCGCCATCGTCGACCGGGTCAACACGACCATGGCGGTCTGGATGGGGACGACGATCGCCTGCGCCCAGTGCCACACGCACAAGTTCGATCCGCTGACGCAGGAAGAGTTCTTCAAGCTCTTCGCCATCTTCAATCAGACCGACGACGCCGACCGCCGCGACGAGTCGCCGCTGCTCGAGCTCTGGTCGCCCGAGCAGCTCCATCAGAAAGAGCAGTGGAAGGAAGAGATCGCCAAACGGCAGCAGCGTCTCACGACGATGACCCCCGCGCTCGCGGCGGCACAGGCCGAGTGGGAGAACGCTCTGCCGAAGAACCTGACCTGGACGCCGCTCGTCCCCGCCGAGGTGACGGCAACCTCCGGACAGACGGCCTCGATCCAGCCGGACGGTCTCGTCCGCTTCGACAAGGGGGCCGGACAGGACAGCTACCGTGTTGTCCTTCCCATCCCGGCCGCGGCGTCGATCGAGGCGGTCCGCCTCGAGACCGCTCCCGAGGGAGCGCTCCCCGGGAAGGGAGCCGGCTTCGGTGGCGGAAACTTCGTCGTGACCGGCGTGACCGCCCGGATCGAGCCCCCGGCCGACCAGCGACGCCTGGCGGGGCGGTATGTCCGGATCGAGATTCCCGGCTCGCAGAAGATTCTCTCCCTCGCCGAGGTCGAAGTTCTCAACGGAAATGACAACCTCGCACTCTAGTGGAAGGCGACGCAGAGCTCGACCGACTTCAACGGGCCGGCGGCGCTGGCGACCGACGGCAATACGGACGGCGACTACTTCAAGGGCTCCGTCACTCATACGGCCATCTCGGACAACCCCTGGTGGGAAGTCGATCTCGGGGCCGATGTCCCCTTCGACCGGCTCCTGATCTGGAACCGGACACAAGGGGTCGAAGACCGCCTGGCCAACTTCCGCGTCGCCGTCCTCAACGGGAAGAGAGAGCCGGTCTGGGAACAGATGATCGCCGAGGCGCCGCGTCCCTCCCGCGAGATCGCGTTCGATGGCACCCGCGCCCTGCCGTTCACGGCGGCGTTCGCCGATCACGAGCAGGCGGGGTTCCCCGCCGCGAATGTGCTCGACGACTCGGCCGGGGCTGCCGGCAAAGGGAAGAAGGGGAAGGCCAACGCGAACGACGGCTGGGCGGTCGGGGGAGCGATCGACCAGCCCCACCAGTTGACGCTGATCCCCGACAAGGGGGTGCAGGTGGCGGCGGGATCGCGGCTCGTCCTGACGATCGACCAGAAGTCTTCGCACAAGGAGCATGTCCTCGGCCGTTTCAGAATCTCCTGCTCGCCGGACGCCTCCGCGGCGACACTTGCCGGGGTTCCGCCGAAGATCCTCGCGATCGTCCGGACGCCCGCCGACAAGCGCGATGCCACCCAGTCAAAGGCGCTGGCGGACTACTATCTGTCGATCGCCCCCGCCCTTGAAGTTGACCGGATCAAGCTCGCCGAGGTCCAGAAGAAACTGGCCGAGGCGAAGCCGGAATCGACCGTCCCGGTCATGAAGGAGCTGCCAGTTGCCTCCCGCCGGAAGACCCAGCTTCAGCACCGCGGCAATTTCCTCGACCTCGGACAGGAAGTGTCGCCCGGCGTCCCGGCGATCTTTCCTCAGCCGAAGTCCGGTGAAGCGGTCGATCGCCTCGCGCTCGCGAAGTGGCTCGTCGATCCCGACAACCCCCTGACGCCGCGGGTCGTCGTCAACCAGTACTGGGAGCAGATCTTCGGCGTCGGCCTCGTCCGGACGAGCGAAGAGTTCGGTTCGCAGGGAGAGCTCCCGTCGCATCCGGAACTCCTCGATTTCCTCGCGACGGAGATCATCCGCCTCAACTGGGACACAAAGGCCCTGCTGAAGCAGATTGTCATGTCGGCGGCCTACCGGCAGTCGTCGAAGGTGACCCCGGAGGCGTTCGAGCGAGACCCTGAGAACCGCCTGCTCGCCCGCGGGCCGAGGTTCCGGCTCTCGGCCGAGACGATCCGCGACCAGGCCCTGTTCGTCTCGGGGCTCCTGAGCTCGAAGATGTACGGCCCCCCCGCCAAGCCTCCGCAGCCCGCGATGGGCCTCAGCGCGGCGTTCGGCGGCGGGATCGACTGGCAGACAAGTGCCGGCGAGGACAAGTACCGCCGGGGCCTCTACACGACCTGGCGGCGCTCGAACCCGTACCCGTCGATGACGACCTTCGACGCCCCGAACCGGGAAGTCTGCACGGTCCGCCGGACGCGGACGAACACGCCGCTTCAGGCCTTGGTGGTTCTCAACGATCCGGTCTACCTCGAGGCCGCCCAGTCGCTCGCGAGGAAGATGGCCGCGGCCGGCGCGACCCCCGAGGAGCACCTGCGGGAGGGATTCCGCCGGGTCCTGAGCCGATCACCGGAGCCCGCGGAAGCCGCGCGCCTGCTGACGCTGTACGAGCAGTTGCGAGCCGATTACGAAAAGTCCCCCGAGGCCGCAAAAGCGATGGCGACCAAGCCGCTCGGCCCGCTCCCCGGGGAGTGGAAGGAACCGGAACTCGCCGCCTGGACGGGCGTCGCGAATGTTCTGCTGAACCTGGACGAGTTCCTGATGAAGCGGTGACGTGCCTGGAGGACTCGGGACGACAGAACGGCGAATGTGGCGTTTCCAACGC
>JAEYWB010000100.1 GCA_023429275.1 Planctomycetota bacterium | reverse complement strand
CGCCGGCTCCCACCAGTGCCAGGAGGCAGCTGGCCAGGACGAGTCGATGAGGATTTGCTTGACGGATCATTGTTTCGTGCGGCCTGTTCCAGGCGAAGGTTTCCGACCGAGGCGTCATGGCCGGAGGACTTACTTCAACTTGTCGGCGGCGACCTGGATCACCGGCACCTCGGTCACGCCATCCGGCGTCACCTTGATCTTGAGGCCGCGTTCGATCGTCCCCTTCTCATGCCACACGACGAACTCGCGATCGCCGGCGGGGACCCCCTTGATCTCGAACGACCCATCTGGACCCGTGACGACAGCCCAGGGATGATTGACGACGGCGACATAGCCCTTCATCCACGCATGGATGCTGCAGGCGATCGGCATCGGCAACGATTCGGCATTCTTTGGAATGAAGGTCAGCCCCTTTTCATCCTTCGGGGCGATCGTGTCGTTGAAGTACGGCGACTGGACGTTGTGCGGCGTGGCGTCGCTGTTCTTCATGTGCAGCTTCTGGCCGACACGGACCAGGGAGACATGCGGGAGAAACTTGCAGCCGTCCTGGTCAACCACGACAGCTTCCTCAGGAGGAGCAGGAATCTCCATCTTCGGAGCGCGGCGGAGGAACACGACGACGTTGGAGAGTCCACCGTCCGGTCCTGCCACGATCGACTGATCGGGGATCTCGACGATCTTGCAGATCGGGTCGGAGCTCGTCCCCTTGGCGACAAGCGGAGCGAGCGTCGGCGCGCCTCCTGCCAGAACGATCTTTCCCTTGATGGTGCCGAACCCGGCGACCTCTTCCGTCGCCGGCGTGGCGCCACCCGTGGCTTCGGCAGACTTCGAGGAGAGGACCAGCTCGACACCGACGGGGGCTTTCCCCCCGCCGCTCATGGCCGTGACCGGTCCGCCGCATCCTTGGGTCATCAGTCCCAGCAGTCCCAGCAGCGAACCCGTCAGGATCGATTCTCGCTTCATTACTTATCTCCTTCGGGCTTCGCCGCATCGCTCGAGGCACCGGCAGCAGCCGCAGCGGCCGCGGGGTCGACGTACTGGAGCTGCCCATGGCTTTCGAGCTCACGCTGGTAGTTCATCAGCGCGAAGACCGCCGCCTTGATCTGCTTCCACCCGTCGCCGCCGAACAGGTCCGCCATGTTCTTCTTGTCGGCCGGGAAGTTGACCGGCATCGAGGTGTACGGAGTCACCCATGGCGGTGCCGCGATCCACAGATTGACCCAGTCCGGACGGAGCCGCCTGTTGACGTTCTCGAAGTTCGGACCGCGGACGACCTGCTTCGGATCGCCCTGGATGACGTTGCCGCCCACGACGTGGCACTGCCGGCACACGTTGCTGTTGATGACCTTCCACGAGGCCAGGTCGAACGAGTCCTTGCTGTCCGGATGATCCTTCGCGTAGCTCGCGACGTGATCGACCAGGAACGACGGGGTGACCTGCGGAACCGACTGGTAAGGATACGGTGCGCCGTCGATCGCAGCGAAGTAGTTCGCGAGCGTCTGGGCTTCCTTGTCATCCATGTTGAACCGCGGCATCCGCAGCACGGTCGTGTGCCGGATCTGGTGCGGAGTCTTGAGGAACTGGTAGAGCCACGGCGTCTGGACCTTCACACCTTCCCGCACGAGCGGAGGAGGCGAGGCCTGCCACGCCTTGTTCTGGTCGCCGATTCCTGCGTCATTCCTGATCGTCTTCGCAAGCCAGTTGGCGAAGTCGCCGCCCCGGCCGTCATTGCGGGAGACGAGCAGCGGCATCGGAATCGCCAGCGGCGAGGAGGGAATCAGCATCTTTCCGAAGGCCTGCGTCGGCTGCCACGCAACCGCCCGCAGTTCCTGGTCTTCGAGCGGATCTTCGGGATCGGGCTCCTGAGTGGCGAACCCGCGGACCTTGATGACCTCTTCACCGCCCGGCAACTTGCGGCCTGTCTCGCCGTTGACCGGCGGATTGAGCTTCAGCAGCAGGTCGTACGCTTCCTTGTAATTCGCCGGGCCGGGTTCGAAGCCCTGCAGTTCGTCCGGCTTCACGCCGAACTGGAACTCCGGCAGGTCCACCATGTGGCAGCCGGTGCAGTTGAACTTCTCGAGCAGCCGCTCCCCTTCGACGATCGCCGCTTCGGCGCCCGTCGGCCGGTACTGGAACTGCGGAGCCGGCGGATCGGCGACGAGGCCGAGAACGAACGTCGAGATCGCCTCGATCTGCTTCTGGTCGAAGTAGAAGTTGGGCATCCGGAGACGTTCATCCCAACCCTTGGTTTCGATCTTCTCGTAATCGTAGCTGCGCGGGTCGCGGAGCTTCTGCCAGATGAAGCCCGGGCGGCCGTGGTGCAGCAGGCTCTCGTAGAGGAACGCCTTCGTCAGGTCTTCCTGCGACGCCGTGCCGTCCGCCTTCGCGGACTTGATGATGTCGTGTATCTTCGAGGCGGTGCTCGATCCGTCCCGCTCGCCGTGGTGGTGCAGGTACTCTTCGATGTGCTCGGGAGCGAGCTTCGAGGTGTCCTTCCGACCCCAGTCGGTCAGGGCCGGGCCGATCGGCTTGCCGTCTTCGAAGTTGGCGATGTCGTGGCAGCCGAAGCATCCATAACGGCTGACGGTCCGGCGACCGATGAAGACCAGCTTGCGGGCCTCCCACTCCTCTTCCGAGACCGTCGCGTCCGCCGCGGCGGCGAGTTCGATCTCGTCACCCTTGATGATGTCCTTGAGAGCCGGGAGCGTGCCGTCGGCCTTCGGAGTCGTCGCGGCGGCGGGGATCGCCACGCGCCGGTCCTTGAAGACCTGTTCGACCTTCTCCGAGTTCATCGCCTTGCCGAGGTAGAACCGGACAAGGTCATCGAGCGGACTGCTGAGGGTGACTTCACGCGATTCCGACCGTCCCTTGGAGACGACGGTGATCGTCACGATTTCCCCCGGCTTCTTGGCCGCGATGAGCTTGTCGAGCTGCTCCGGCGAGGTCGCCTTGTCGGCTCCGACCGCGAGTATCACGTCATTGACTTCGATCGGGACGACCCGGCTGCTCGTTTCGGTCTTTACCCGGGCACGGGTGGCCGAGCTTCCCTGGAGGACTTCCGTCACGAGGACGCCGGCGTGCTCGACGCCAAGCTGTGCGGCCCTGGCGGCGGTGAAGTCGGCATCACCCACGACGCCGAGCGACGTCGTGAACTGCCGGTCGAGCGGGGCATGCTCCTTCGTCCCCTTTTCCAGAAGGAAGGCAGCGATGTCGGCGGCCGGGTCGATCTCCGTCTCCCCGTCCTTGTACGCATCGAGGAACAGGTCCGGCATCTTCGTGCGGGCGTGGTACTTCTCCGGCTCCTTGAGCCAGGTGTAGAGCCACTGGAATCCTGCTTCGCCCGGAAGCAGCTTCTCGTGAATCCGCGAGAGCTCCGGACCGAAGTCCGCCTTGGCACCCGCGAAGGCTTCGTCGCCCGGGTAGCTGTGGCACGCCAGGCAGCCACGACGGGCAAACAGCGCCTTCCCGCGGGCCGCGTCGGGCTTGTAGCCGTCGGCGGGCTTCTGCAGTTCGATATCCGTCGACTTCGCCGTCAGGTAGCTGGCGATGCCGGTCAGTTCGACGGGCTGCAGCTTGCCGGCCAGCGAGTCGTGCTGGTTCGATTCGTTGAAGAAGACCGGCATGCGGGTCGAAGGCCGGAACTCCTTGGGGTTCTTCGTCCAGGCGGCGATGAACGACGGGCTCGTCTTCTGGGCGATGTGCCGCAGCGACGGACCGACCTTCCGCAGGGTGCCCGGGATGGCGGTCGGATCGGCCGCGATCTTGGCCAGTTCTTCGGCCGACGAGGGCTCGGCCCGCATATCCGGGCCGATCGGCTTCGTGCCGTCGAAGCCGTTGATCTCGTGGCAGCCGAAGCAGCCGTACTCGCGGATCAGCGTGTAGCCTTCGAACACCTTCGGAGCAGAGGCTCCGAACTTCTTGTTGACGCCGAGCTCGACGACCGAGTGATGGCAACGGAGGCAGGTCGCCTCGAGGAACGGCTTCGGGAACATCGGGTATTCCCAGAAGTGGTTCGAGTGCCAATGGTACTTCTCTTCCCAATCGGCGGCCTGGGCCGGATCGGCAGCGGTGTGTTCGGCGTTCTGGAAGCTCGTGCCCGATCCATCCCCTTCGTGGCAGATCGTGCAGCCGAACTTCTCCATCGGGTGCGGGCTGCCCGACGTCAGGAACAGGTCCGGGTTCGGGTGAGCCGAGAACGGCTGGTGGTACTCGTCGTTCGGGTAAGCCGCGACATTGCCGGCGCCGAAGTCACCGACGTTGACGTGGCACGAACGGCAGCGGTCGACACGGCCGACCCGCTTCATCCCGAGCCCGATGTCGAGGCCGATCGGCCAGTCGTACTGGATCTTGTGGATCGGATTGAAGGCGTTGATGATCGGCCATTCCTTGAATGACCGCTTGGCCTTCGGAACGAAGCTCGTCGGGCGGAGGTTCTCGCTCTGCTCGGTCAGCGTCTTCTCGTCGGCCGTGAACTTGACGATCTCGGCATCGATGCTCTTCAGATCTTCCGAGAGCTTGTTGTACTCAGCCTTCTTCGCATCGAAGGCGATCTTCTTCGCTTCGAGGTCCCGCGCGTACTGGTTGACGATCTCCTGCTGCGCCTCGTAAATGCCGAGGAGCCGGTCGAGTTCCGCCTGCGGCTTCGCGTCACGGACGGCGAGGTCGAAGTCGGCCCGCGCCTTGTCGCGCTCGGCGTTCTTGAACTTCAGCGTGACGGCGAGCGTGTCGGTCTCGGTCTTGAGGGTCTTGTATTCGTTGATCAGCGGCTGGTTGTCGGTCGCTTCGAGGGCCTCAGCGTACCGCTTCTCAGCCTCGGCCTTCCGGGCGAGGAGCTTGTCGCGCTCCGCGACATACTTCGCGCTTTCGATGGCCCGCTTTTCCTTCTCCAGTTTCTCGACGCGCAGCTCTTCCGCTTCGGTCTGGTAGGCCCGCCAGTCGCGTCGCTCATCCTTGGCCATCATGATCAGCGTGGCGCCGAGCACGGCGATGGCGCTGACGGCAAACACCTTGTGCATGCCGCTGAGAGGTCGCCAAAACTGTTCTGTCGCTGGCATATCACTCTTTCCAACACAGCCGGAGGCGGAGGCTGGACTCCAGGTTTCGTGCCGGCGTGGAGCCGGCAGACAAACTTGTCCGTGAACCGCGGGGCGGGGTTAGATGTTAAAAAACCATTCGGGGATGGCGACGATGTACTTCAGGCTGAATGCCCACCGCAGCACCATCTTGATCGGCAGGGCCATCATGAACAGGATCAGGTTCGCGAAGACCATGTAGCGGACGAATCCCATCCGCATGAAGTAGCTTCGCAGGAAGGTCACCGCCATCAGCGGCGGCAGGACCACCAGGTAACCGACTGTCAGCAGGAGGCCGAGCCACTCTCGCTTCAGGATCGTCAGGATCGAGGTCAGCGTATCCGGCCCCTGGTAGGAGGGGAGGGACTGGTTGAGCCCGTAGACCCAGAAGGCATCGGACAGGTTGACGTTGTTGAGGACCTCCAGCTTGTGGACGTCCCAGTACTCGTAGGCGCCGAACATGTTCCAGTTCGGGCCGCGGATGAAGGTTCCGAGGATGATCATCCCGATCCACAGCGGGAGGAACCCGAACAGGAAGATCCCGACGGAAACCTTGCGGTCGTTGTAGCAGTAGTAGCCGTTCCCCTTGCGATTGAAGTCGATGTAGGGGATCGCCATCAGACCGCCGATGATGACCAGCGGAAGAACGACCCCGGCCATCCAGGGATCGTAGTAGACGAGCATTTCCTGCAGACCCAGGAAGTACCACGGGGCCTTCGAGGGGTTGGGGGTCTTGACGGACGAGGCGGGCTCTTCGATCGGGGCCGGCAGCGCGACACCCCACAGGATCAGGATCGTCGTCAGGACGAGCATGCACACGAGTTCCGTGTACACGAGGTCCGGCCACACGAGAACCTGCTCCTTGAGCTCCGTCTCGGCAAGCGGGCGACCTTCGGCCAGCCGCTTGTCGTTATCGACCGCCTTCAGGAAGTAGAGCCATGTGAAGAAACCGAACAGGAACAGCAGGCCGACGATCGGGACGTTGTCCGGCTTGCCGACGATCAGCCGGAAGTCGTAGTCCGTCATGCTCAGTGCAAGGAACAGCACCGAGGCGTTGAGGATCAGCCACGCCGGAGTCGGCTTCACCCACGACTCGCGGAAGTGAAGCATCGCCCAGAAGCCGACGATCGACACGGCAAAGAAGATTCGCGCGTCCGACGTCACGAAGTTGACGATCGACTTGAACCACTCCGGAAGCCGGATGAGGAACCGATCGGCGTCGCTGTGAGCCACGAGGTGCGCGAACGCGACGAAGAACAGCAGCGTCGTGTAAAGCGCCCAGGTGAACGCCTTCGGCACGTGCTGAATGCCGGCTACCGAATCGTAGTAGCCGTCGTTCTTGAACGACCGCACCGTCCACCACAGGTTCATGGCAGCGAGGAGCAGGTAAAGCCACCCCAGTGCGTTGATGACGGAAGGTGTCAGGTCGGCATGCATTTGGTGAATCTTCCGGATCCAGCGTCCTTGGCCTGAGTCCCGTCACGGACTGCGAGCCGACGAACAATCGCGCCAGTCGATCTTCGACCGGCGGCCACAATTCCCAGACATCGATCGCCGTTACAGCGGCTGGCTGATCCCGCCGTCTTTACGAACCCGCCAGAAGTGGATCGCAATCAGCAGCGAGACCACCACGGGGATCGCGACACAGTGCAGGATGTAAAACCGGTTGAGCGTCTCTTCACCGACGTTCCGGGCCCCCAGGAGGAGGAACCGGGCGTCGGAGGCATTCGTGATGAGGTCATAGCCCCCGATGTTCAGCAACTGAAAACCGGGACCTTCATGACCCAGGAAAGGATGGGCGCGGGCCATGTTCGAACCGACGGTGATCGCCCAGATCGCCAGCTGGTCCCACGGCAGCAGGTAGCCGGTGAACGACAGCAGCAGCGTCAGGACCAGCAGGAGCACCCCGATGACCCAGTTGAACTCCCGCGGAGGCTTGTAGCTTCCTGTCAGGAACACCCGGTACATGTGCAGCCAGACGGTGATGACCATCGCGTGGGCCCCCCAGCGATGGATCTCCCGCATGATGCCGAGCGACGTGACGTCGCGAAGGGCGCGAATATCGGTGAACGCCCACTCCAGCGTCGGCCGGTAGTAGAACATCAGGAGGACGCCGGTCAGCGCCTCGACCAGGAACAGGAAGAAGGTCACCCCCCCCATACACCAGGTGTACGAGAGCGCAATCCCCCCCTTCTGCACCGACACAGGGTGAAGGTGCAGAAAGAAGTTGGTGAGCATGACCACCATCCGGTTTCGCCGGTCATACGGCGCCGGATGGCGGAAGATGCTCTTCCAGATCTGCGATTGACGAATGTATTCGCCGACAGACATCTCTGTCCCTCAGTGCCGGCATTCAGCCGGCGAATCATGTCAGGGAACCAAAGCTAGAACCGGCAAACGGGATCGCGAGCCCAGCCCGAAGACCGTTGGCCCGATCGACCACGGACACCGATCAGACGATGCGAACGAAGGACTTGGGGTCCTGCCACTGGCCGAGTTCCTCCTGGAACTTACGGCTCTTGTCGACTTCCAGCTGACCGTCCGGAGTCAGGGCCAGGCCAACCCGTTCCAAAGGACGGGGAGCCGGACCTTCGAAGTTGATTCCAGTGATATAGAAGCCGGACCCGTGACACGGGCACTTGAACTTCTGCTCGGCTTCGAGCCAGCTCGGCGTGCAGCCGAGATGCGTGCAGACAGACGAGAGGGCGTAAATCGCAGGCGCCCCTTCGAAATCGGTGTTAACGATCCAGACCCCGCGGGAGGCCTTGAACTTTTCAGAGACCTTGCCGTACGGGTAATCGGACTCGGGGCCGATCTTGAACTTCGAGGGGAGCTCGAGGACGGTGTTCGGCATCATGAACCGGGCCATGGCCAGCGACCAGATGCCTCCGATGGCAGCCAGGACCGACATGCCGAGGTAGTAAGGCGTCATCACCGCAGCCGCGAGAGCAGCCGGAAATGATCGCCGCGAAACCTCGGCTCCCTTTCCCTTGCCCGGAGCCGCCTTCGCCGGGAGCTTCGGCTTCGCCGGAGCCGCCGCAACGGCCGCCCCGCCAGCACCAACAGCTTCCGCCTGTTTGACCGCCTTCAGCATCTCCTGAACGGAAGGACGATCACCTGCCGGCGCGGCCGGCTTGGCAGCCGCGGACGCCGCCGGAGCAGCCCCGGCAGCCGGCGCCGCAGCGGGCTTCCCGGCACCACCTCCACGAATGGAGGCGAGAATGTTCGATGTGCCGGCCGGCTTTTCGCCTGCAGGCTTCGGTGCCGCACCTGCTCGCGCCGCAGCGAGAATGTCGGCCGTGGACTTCGGCTTGTCACCCGCCGGAGCAGGAGCCGCCGCTCCGCCGCCACCCTTCTTGATCGCAGCCATGATGTCTGCGGTGGACTTTGGCTTCTCCGCAGGGGGAGCCGGCGTAGCCGGTACGGGTGCAACGGGGGCATCCGCTGCCGCTTCTGCGACCGGCTCGGCTGCAGGCGCGGCCGATTCCGCAGGCGGAGGAGTGGGCTCAGACCCGCCGGCGGCCTTGGCGGCCCGGATCTTCGCGAGGATGTCCGCTGTCGAGGGTTTAGGGTCGGCCATATCGGAACGGATGGTGACGGGGGTGGATGTGAGGCGTGTTCGCGCCCAATCCCGGGGTCCAGCGAATGATGGCGGCCGTTAAAAAAGGCGGCAACTGAACCGACGCAAACTGGATTGAATTCTCAGCTTCAGGAAGTTCAAGGGCTTCTGGAGCCCCGCGGATTTCCTGAAAGTGACTCGCGACACTCGGTGTTCGATCGCACCTCGTTCGCGACCGGAAGGGGTCGAAAAGGCGGCGACTGCTGTCTTCCACGGAAGCCGCTGCCGCCTCTCGTCCGGCTCATGGAGCTCGCTGGCACGCACGGACGAACGGGCCCCTCAGGGCCGCTTGTTGAACGGCAGGGGAACCACGGTCGCGAGTTCCCGCGTCCCGCGGATGTCGACTTCGAGCATGGTCCCCGGAGCCGACAGCTTCGTCGGGACGTAGGCCATGGCGATCGATGCCCCCAGGGTCGGCGAGCGTGTTCCGCTCGTCACGATGCCGACCGGCTCCCCCTTCTGAAGGACCGACATGTTCTCCCGGGGAATCCGCTGGGTCTCGAGTCGCAGGCCGACCCGGCTTCGCCCCGTCGGATGCTCCTGGATCCGGAGAAGAGCCTCCTTGCCGATGAAGTCCGCGGCCTTCTTTGTCTTGACGCCAAAGGCCAGCCCCGCCGTGAACGGATCGGTGCTTTCGTCCATTTCGTGGCCGTAGAGGGGCATGGCCGCTTCCAGGCGAAGCGTATCTCTCGCCCCGAGGCCGCACGGCTTTCCACCCGCCACGGCGGTCGCAGAGAGCAGTCTCTCCCAGGCCTTCTCACCAATTTCGGCCGGGACGACGATCTCGAACCCGTCTTCGCCGGTATAGCCGGTCCGGCTCACAAACCCTGGCTTGCCAATGACATCCGTCTCGATAACCGAGTAGTACTTCATGTCGACCGTGGCGGCCGCGACGAGATTGTCGATCAGGGTGGCCGACCTCGGTCCCTGAACGGCAAACATGAAAGTCTCCATGGTTTCGTCGGTCATCCTGCAATCGAACCCCGTGGCGCGGGTCGCGATCCAGTCGACGATCTTCTGGCGGTTGGAAGCGTTGACCACGAGCGTAAAGTGGTTCGCGAAGCGATAGATCAGGACGTCGTCCAGGATGCCGCCGTCGTCGCGGCAGACCAGCGAGTAGCGGACATCCCCGACCTTGAGCCGGGAGACATCGTTCGTGCAGATGTAGTCGAGGAGAGCCGCCGCTCCCGCGCCGTCGAATCGGAGCCGGCCCATGTGTCCGATGTCGAACAGTCCAGCCGCTTTACGGACGGCCGAGTGCTCCTCGACAAGGGAGGAATACTGCACGGGCATTTGCCAGCCGGCGAAGTCCACCATCCGGCCGCCGTGGGAAACATGCCAGTCGTAACAGACCGTCCGTAGGGTCATCGGTTTCTCCTCGTTAGAGCAGGTCCGAGTTTGACAGAGGAGCGGCCGCTTGTCAGTCGTCCCGCGGGAAGTTGTCCCTACGGACGAGCACGTTGTTCGAATCCGCCAACTCCGTCCGTCGGAGTTATGCGATCAGTGCGGTCGTCTCGGGGAAGCCGCACATCAAGTTGAAGTTCTGGACCGCGACACCGGCCGCTCCCTTCACGAGGTTGTCGAGCGCCGCGAGCACCATCACCTTCCCCCGGACCACGCGGACCGTGATGTCACAGTAGTTGGTCAGCGCAACATCTTTGGTGCGTGGAAGATGATTCACGACCCGCACGAACGGCTTTCCCTCGTAAAATGAGCGGATGGCGGCCATCAGCTGCGGCTGCTCCGCTGGTTTGAGCGGGTCGGCATAGATCGTCGCCAGGATTCCCCGGTCCATCGGGACGAGGTGCGGAGTGAAGATGACCTCCACAGCCTCCCGGCTGACGTCGCTCAGGACCTGTTCGATCTCCGGCGTATGTCGATGGCTTCCAACGGCATACGCCGAGAAGCTTTCATTGCACTCGGCGTACAGGGTTCCGAGCTTGGGAGTTCGGCCAGCCCCCGAGACGCCGCTCTTGGCGTCGATGATGATCCCCCGCGGCTTGACATAGCCGCCACACAGGAGCGGCGCGAGCGCGAGAATCGACGTGCTCGTGTAGCAGCCCGGGTTTGCGACCAGATCCTGGCCGGGAATTCGCTCGGCGTAGAGCTCCGGAAGTCCATAAGTCGTGGACCCCAGACGACCTGCGTCGGTGTGGACGTGTCCGTACCACTGCTCGTAGACCTTCGGATCCTTCAGCCGGTAGTCGGCACTGAGGTCAACGACCTTGAGCCCCGCCGCCAGAAGGTCGGGAATCGCTTCCATGCTGGCGACGTGGGGGAGACAGCAGAAGCAGACGTCCGCCCGTTCGGCGATCTGGGCGGGCGTCAGGTTTTCGAGACGGAGATCGATTCGTCCGTGGAGCAGCGGGTGAACGTCGCCAATCGCCCCGGTCTCGCTGCGACTCGTGACAGCCGTCACCTGGACCTCCGGATGCCGCAGGAGAATCCGCAGCAGCTCGAGGGCGGTATATCCCGTGGCACCCTGGATGGCGACGCGAATCATCGGTTCGATCCCGTAAAAACAGACGAGTCCGTCGTGGACGACGGAAGGTCGCAGACGCAAAGAGGAAAAGGGTAACCGGCTCCTCACTCCGCGCGGAGTGAATGGACGGCTGGTGAGCACTGTCGGTTCGTTGGATTCCGTTCGGACAGAAAAAGTCCCGGATGTCGTGAACAGTCAGAATCCGGCGGGCCGGGCACGGGCCCGGGGCGTGAGACGCTCACTCGCTTTCCGCCGAATTCAGATCCTGCCTCCCGGGTCAGCCGATCGCTTGGCAGGAAGCGACGGTCACGGCACACTCCGGAAGCCTGCCGATCCCATCTTGCCTTCGTACTGGAAAGAATGAGGTTTGGGATGCTTCGATGTCTCTGGACATTTGCTGCGGTCGTTCTGTTCGCGCTTCCCGCAGTCCGCGGTGACGAACGTGCCGCTCCTTCGGCGGCCTCATCCGCTTCCCGACGGACAGTCGCCCGCTGCGGCGCCGGCTGGCTCGAGACGATCGACGGTTACCCGGTTCTCCATCTCAAGGGAACGCCTTATGAGATGGGCTACCAGCACGGGGCCCTCCTGAAAGCGGAGGCGATCAGCAACCTCGGGCACATCTCGAAGGTGATGACGGAGACGAAGTTCGTGAAGTGGGGGCCAATCCAGATCCGCCCCCGCGATGCCGTTCAATCGATCCTTCAGATCCAGAGGCCTTACGTTCCGAAGGAGTATTTCGACGAGCTCGAAGGACTCGCGGCCGGGTCGGGACAGTCGGTCCTCGATGTCACCCTCAGCAATTTCATTCCCGAACTCTTCCACTGCAGCGGGTTCGCGATCATGAACTCCGCCACGCAGGACGGAACGCTCTACCACGGCCGGGTGCTCGACTACGCGATCGACTGGGGTCTGCAGGAGCACGCCGTCATCATCGTCTCGGAGCCGGAGGGCGGAATCCCTTTCGTCAACATCTCCTACGCGGGATTTATCGGCTGTGTCACCGGCATGAACGCCGAGCATGTCTCGATCGGCGAAATGGGAGGCGGGGGCATCGGCCACTGGACCGGCATTCCGATGGCGTACCTCGTCCGGCTCGCACTTCAGAAGGGGCATTCGCTCGATGAGGCGGTCGCCGTCTTCGAGAAGTCGCCGAGGACCTGTCAGTACTTCTACGTCGTCGCGGATGGTGACACGAACACGGCGGTCGGGATGGAGGCGTCGTGGAACCGGTTCGAGGTGATCCGGCCGGGTGTCGCCCACAAGCTGCTCCCTGATCCTGTAACCGACTGCGCCTTGCTGTCGGCCGGCGACCGCTACCGCGAGCTCGTTCGGCGGGCCAAAGAGGGACATGGAAAGTTCACTGCGGAATCGGCCCTGCGGCTGATGGACCGGCCGGTCGCCATGAAGTCGAACCTTCACAACGTCCTGTTCGAGCCGAAATCGACGCGGTTCTGGGTCTCGAACGCGAGTGCCGACAAGATTCCGGCCGCGGAGCGCCCTTACCACGCTTTTCAACTCTCAGACCTCCTCGAACGCCGTCCGGGACAGGAAGGGATCGAGATTCCGCTTATTACTCAGGCGTCGAAGTGACCTCATCTCTGGCATCGACTCATCAGCCGGCCGTCAACATGGAAGCGGCTGACCGCCTGATCTCCCTGGCTCTCGCGGAAGATCTCGACCGGGCAGGAGACCTGACCTCGTCGGCGCTCATTCCCGCCGACCTGATGGGGGTGATCCAGATTGTCGCCCGGAGTCCGGGCCGGCTTGCGGGTGGCCCGATTGCCGAGCGGGTCTTCCGCACCGTCGACGAGCGGTGCCACGTGCGGCTTTTCCTCGAAGACGGGAGCCGGCTCGAGAGAGGGATGGTGGTCGCGGAGGTCCGGGGAGCGGTCCGATCACTGCTGACCGCGGAACGAACGGCCCTCAACTTCCTGACGCACCTCAGCGGGATTGCGACGCTGACGCGTCGATACGTCGATGCGGTCGCCGGAACGCGGGCACGGGTCCTCGACACGCGCAAAACTCTCCCCGGCTGGCGAGCCCTGGCCAAGTACGCCGTCGCCTGCGGGGGAGGGACCAACCACCGGATGGGTCTCTACGACGGGATCCTCATCAAGGACAACCACCTCGGGGCCTGGACCTCCGGGGCCGATCGATCGAGTATCGCCGCGGCGGTCCGTCATTCGCGCTCGGTCGCGCCGGCCGGAATCTCGATCGAGGTGGAAGTCGACTCGCTCGTACAGCTCGAAGACGCCCTGGCCGGAGCGCCCGATATCGTTCTGCTCGACAACATGTCACTGGAAGAATTGCGATCCGCGGTTGCGATGAGGGATGAGCGGGCCCCCGGAGTCCTCCTCGAGGCATCCGGAGGAGTCAACCTGGAAACCGTCGGGCCGATCAGCCGCACAGGCGTGGACCGGATCAGCGTCGGAGCGTTGACTCACTCCGCGCCGACGCTCGACCTGGCGTTCGACTGGATTCGGCGGGGGCAGTGATCAGTCGTCAGTCGTCAGTTTTCAGTCAAAGGACCGGAAGGCCCTGGCGGTCACGATCCCTGACGGTGGGCAACGACGAGAGGTTCAGCCCTTTGCCTTCGTCTCCTGCAGCAGCAGCTGCACGTTCTCTCGCAGCACTTCGTCAGACACGGAGGAGACGTCGAACAGACGGACAAACCGCACGCCGTAGAAGTACCGGCGGAGTTCGCGTCGATCGAGGGTCGGGACGATCTGCTCATCGATGTGCCGCACTTCGGACTCGATGAACTTCGTCTCTCCTCCCAGCCCCGAGAACCGCAGATACCAGGTCTGGTTCGTGGGGAGCGGCACGGGTGAGACGACCTTGGCCCCTCCTTCGGAGACGTCCCTCGTCGAGACGCGGCAGATCTCCGGAGTTCCCTTTTCGCCATCGAGGACCAGCAGCCAGCCCGGGACGATCACGCTGGAGCGATCCTGCCGTCGCCGGGTGGTTCCCGCGACGTCCGCCTCTCCGCCGACTGCAGAAGGCATCGGGTGGTGACGGTTCGCTCCGGTCGATGTGGTCATGCATCAGTCCATAGGAAGTTCCGATCGAACCGCGCGGACTCTGTCCGCCGTCCTGGACATATATGGCTTACGGGACGCGGGACATCGGGGTATCTCCGGAAATCGAGACCAAGCGGTGGAGGAGCGAGCCGTTGCAGACGGGACATCTCTCACAGGCCGCACGACCGGCCTTCATGGAACCGCGGTTCAATGGTCCGGCCCGATATCCCATCGCCCGTCGCCGAGCATTCCTGAAGAGCCGGTGAGGAGAACAGGCACGGAAACACGTTAAATCTCGTCGCGAGCTGCGATTGCGGCGTCGCGAGGCGAGATCGTGTTGACTCCCCGTCCCGGTCACGCTGCAATCGAGTGTGCCACTCTCACCCCTCTTCCGAGCTATTGCCCAAGGTTATCCCGAGTATGGACATCGGCACACTGCTGCTCCAGCGCGGCCTCGTCCAGCCGCATCAGCTCGATGGAGCGCGCGCCATCAACGGCCGTCGGATCGATCAGGTCCTGGTCGAACAGGGGGTCCTCTCGGAAGAAGCCGCCCTCAGGGCACTGGCTGATGAACTCGGGATGCGTTTCGTCCCTCTCAAGAACGCCGAGGTCGACCGGCAGCTTCTTTCGCAGTTCCCGGCGACTGCGATCTTCCGGCATAGCGTCCTGCCGCTCGAGAAGCATGAGAGCTGGATCACGATCGCCACGTCGGATCCGTTCGACCTCGAAGCACTCGACGAGCTGAGCTCACTCGCGAACAGCCGCCTGCTTCCGGTCCTGGCCTGTCGCGACGAGATCGTCGAGCAGATCAAGAAGAACCTCGGCGTCGGCGGCGACACGATCAACCAGCTCGTCGCACAGCGCGCGGAGGAAGGGGTCGAACTCCTCGACAGCCTTCCGGAGGGAGAGCTCGACGAGGCCGCGCAGGCGCCGTCGGTCATCCGGCTCGTGAACGAGCTCCTGATCGAAGCCCTCGAGCAGCGGGCGAGCGACGTGCACCTCGAGCCGCAGGAGAAAGGGTTCGTCGTCCGTTACCGCGTCGACGGCCTGCTGCGGGTCCAGCCAATCCCTCCCGAGATCAACCAGTTCTCGTCGGCGATCGTGACCCGGCTCAAGATCATGGCCCGGCTGAACATCGCCGAGAAACGGCTTCCTCAGGACGGGCGCATCAACATCCGCGTCCGCGGGAAAGAGATCGACGTCCGTATGTCGATCATCCCGATGCTCCACGGAGAAGGGGTCGTGCTGCGACTCCTCGACAAGAGCCGGATGGTGTTCGACCTCCAGCGGGTCGGCATGCCTCCCGACCTCGACCGGCAGTTCCACGAGCTGATCGCCCTCCCCCACGGGATCGTTCTCGTCACGGGCCCGACCGGCTCCGGAAAGACGTCGACTCTCTACAGCGCTCTCGGGACGATCAAGAGCCCCGAGACCAAGATCATCACGGTCGAGGATCCAGTCGAATACCACATGGACGGGATCAGCCAGATCCAGGTCCATTCGAAGATCGGCCTGACCTTCGCCGCTGGTCTGCGAAGCATCCTCCGTCATGACCCGGATGTCGTGCTGATCGGGGAAATCCGCGACGGCGAGACGGCGACGAGCGCCATCCAGGCCTCCCTCACCGGTCACCTGGTCTTCAGCACTCTCCACACGAACGATGCTCCCGGAGCGTTTACGCGTCTCGTGGACATGGGGGTCGAGCCCTACCTCGTCGCCAGCACGGTCGAAGGGGTGCTGGCCCAGCGCCTGGTCCGCGTCCTGTGCAACCACTGCAAGGAAGAGTATGTCCCGGATCCGGACGACCTGCCGAGCGACCTTCCCCGGCCGGTCGAACGGCTCTGGCGGCCGAAGGGTTGCCGAGCCTGCCGCGACTCCGGCTTTGCGGGGCGTTCAGGCGTCTTCGAACTCCTTCTGAACGACCACGAGATCCGGCACCTCTGCGTCGAACGGGCCAGCTCCGCAAAGATCCGGGATTACGCCCTCTCCAAGGGGATGGTGACGCTCCGGCAGTCGGGCTACCAGAAATGCCTCGAGGGGCGGACGGCTCTTGATGAAGTCATCCGGATTACCCGCGGAGACATGTCGTAACGGGGACGGAATACCCGGGCGCGTCGGCCGATTCGGACGAGCGGCCCGGTTGGAGCTCGGTCCACCATCCTGCAACCGTCCAAGAAAGGCGCCCGTCGACGACATGCTGCATCAGTGGATACCCGTAAGACTGGCCACCTTCCTCGCCTCCGGCTTCGGAGTCGGATTCATTCCGTTCGCGCCAGGGACGTTCGGCAGCCTGCTGGGGGTCGGGATCGTCGGACTGCTGGCTCTGACCGGGATCTCGCAGGCCTGGTACGCAGCCCTCTGCGTTGCGGTGTTTCTCTTTGGCGTCCCCTGCCGCCGCCGCGCGGCGGAGGCCGCGGGAGCGAAAGACCCGGGCTGGGTCGTGCTCGACGAGATCGCGGCGATCCTGTTCGTGTTCATCACCCTTCCTTTCAACCTCGTCACGGCCATCCTGGGATTTGTCGTCTTCCGGGTGTTCGACATCTCGAAGCCCTACCCGATCCGGCTCCTCGAGAAGCTCCCGCACGGGTGGGGGATCATGTCCGACGACGTGGCGGCGGGGTTCTACACCGGCCTGATTCTCGCGATCGTGCGGCTCGTGGTCCCGCTGGGGTAACAGGTCGGGATTCCGGTCCCGGATTCCGGGAGACGGTGGCCGCAAAGGAGCTGCGCCGCGTCGAACGGTCGCTTTCCGGCGCCCTGAATCCTGGCTCCCGGAGCCCAATTCCCTCGCTCGCGCACTTCCCACGCCGCCGCCAATTCGACAGAACATGGTGAGGAGGGGCGCGTTCAGGCCCTCCGGGAATCCAAGATCTGGAGCGGATCCGTGGCGGATGTCAGTTGCGACGTGGTGGTGATCGGGACCGGCCCCGGCGGCGAAGGGGCGGCGATGCAGGCCGCCAAGCATGGCAAGTCGGTGGTCGTGGTCGAGCGGGCGCATATCGGCGGGAACTGCACGCACACCGCCACGATCCCCAGCAAGGCGCTGCGGCATGCCATCAGCGAGATGGTCCAGATCCGGAACAACCCATTGTTCCGCAGCCGCGCGTCGTCGCTCGAATTCACCGTGAAGGATCTTCGACGGGCGACACACACCGTCGTCAACCAGCAGATGCTGATGCGGACCACCTTCTACGAGCGGAACGACTGCGAAGTGTTCCGCGGGACCGCGCGGTTTCTCGGCCCGAATGAAATCGAGGTCGTCGAGGAGGATGGCGGACGGAAAACGATCGCCGCGTCGTTCTTCGTGGTCGCAACGGGCTCGCGCCCGTACCGGCCACCGTTCGTCGACTTCCACCACGAGCGGATCTACGACAGCGACACCATCCTCAAGATCGACCGCGACATCAAGACCCTGACGATCTACGGAGCCGGGGTCATCGGCTGCGAGTACGCCTCGATGTTCCGGAACATGGGAGTCCGGGTCAATCTCATCAACACCCGCGACAAGCTCCTCGACTATCTCGACGAGGAGATCATCGACGCACTCAGCTACCAGTTCCGCGAGCGCGGGGTGGTCATCCGGAACCTCGAGGAGATCGACCGGGTCGAGGGACATGACGACGGCGTCGTGCTCCTCTGCAAGTCGGGGAAACGGTTCAAGACGGATGCGCTCCTCTGGGCGGCGGGCCGCACGGGCAACTCGGACAACATCGGCCTGGAAGAGATCGGCATCACGCCCGATTCCCGCGGCAGCATCAAGACGAACGAGAACTTCCAGACCTCCCAGCCGCACATCTATGCCGTCGGCGACGTCATCGGACAGCCGGCACTCGCGAGTGCCGCGTACATGCAGGGACGCGTTGCGGCGATGCATCTGCTCGGCGAGAAGGACACGACGGCGATCCGCGATATCCCCACCGGCATCTATACGAGTCCTGAGATCAGCTCACTCGGGAAGACGGAGCGCGAGCTGACGAATGCGAAGGTTCCGTACGAAGTCGGCTACTCGCACTTCAAGAACCTTGCCCGCGCCCAGATCAGCAACCAGACGGCGGGGATGCTGAAGATCCTGTTCCACTGCGAAACGCTCGAGATCCTGGGGATCCACTGTTTCGGGGCGAATGCCTCCGAGATCATTCACATCGGCCAGGCGATCATGATGCAGCCGCCGCCGCACAACACGATCCGGTACTTCATCAACACGACGTTCAACTATCCGACGATGGCGGAGGCGTACCGCGTGGCCGCACTGAACGGGCTCAACCGCCTGTTCTAGTGAGGGAAGCGAACCCGGAGCGGGCCTCACAGACTGCTGCAGCCCGATTCGACATGGGCCGTGGCTTCTCTGCACCTCGTTGGAAGGGCCGACTCACCATCGCCCCGCGATCTGCCCCGAGGGGCCAGCGGCGGCGCATGAACGGGTTCCCGCAGCGTGCGGCCGACGTTCAGG
>JAEYWB010000071.1 GCA_023429275.1 Planctomycetota bacterium | reverse complement strand
GTTCCGAGAGCCCCGTCCTGATGGCAGATCTCTTCCACGAGTGCGGCGTGGCAGCCGTCTACCACCTTCCCACCCGCGAGACGAGCGTTCTGGCTCCCAAGGGGGGACGCCATGCCGCCTCCCGCCTGATCCCCCGTATCCTGCTCGACATCCAGAACCGCGGGCAGCTCGCCGCGGGGATGACCTCCTTCAACGAGGAGCGGGCCCAGATCATCGACACCCACCGCAATGTGGGGACGGTGACCGAAGTTTTTCGACTGAATCACCCGGCCAAGGCCGAGTCGATCATGAAGCAGAACGAGGGGCTCGCGGCGATCGGCCACGTCCGCTATGCCACCTGCGGCAAGGACGACAAGAGCTACGCCCAGCCGTTCGAGCGGCATCACATCGAGAAACGCAAATGGTTCTCGTTCGGGTTTAACGGCCAGCTCGCCAACTACCTCGACCTCCGCAAGGAGATTCTCTCGCAGGGGGACTTCCACCTCGCCCGCGAGACCGACACCGAGACGCTGATGCATCTCATCAGCCAGGAGATCTCGCGGCAGACGACGCCTGACTACGTCAGCCTGCTGCGGAACCTCTCAGCCAAGCTCGACGGCTCCTACAACATCGTCTACCTCGACGCACTCGGGGGGATGTTCGTCGCCCGCGACCCGCTCGGGTTCCGTCCCCTCTGCTACGCCGAGGAAGACGGCCTGTTCGTCGCCGCGAGCGAAAGCGTCGCCCTGGCGAACATGGGCTTCCGCGAAGAGTCGATCCACAGTCTCCTCCCCGGCCACGCCGTCATCATCCAGGACGGGCAGATGCGGATCGAGGAGTTCGCACCGAGCCCCCGCCGGGCCCACTGCTTCTTTGAGTGGATCTACTTCGCGAACGTCGCCAGCACGCTGGACGACCGCAGTGTCTACCTGACCCGCAAGGTTCTGGGGGAAAAGCTGGCGCAGCAGGAGAAGGTGCCGCTCGACGAGACGACGATCGTCGTCCCCGTCCCCGACACCGCGAAGGCCGCCGCCGACTCGATGGCATACGAGCTGCGGATCCCGAGCGTCGAAGGCCTGATCCGCAACCGCTACGTCGGACGGACCTTCATCGAAGGGAACAACCGGGCCGACAAGGCGAAGGCCAAGTACACGCCGCTCCGCGAAGTCCTGCAGGGACGGCGGGTGTTCCTCGTCGAGGACACGATCGTCCGCTCGACCACGATGCGAACCCTGATCTCGCAGATCCGCGAGCGGGGCGGGGCTCGTGAAGTTCACGTCCGGGTCGCCTGCCCGCCGATCATCGCGCAGTGTTTCTACGGCATTGACATGTCGGACGTGTCGCAGCTCTTCGCTCCCAAATACGTCAAGAACGGGTCGCTCACCGCCGAAGCGGAAGCGGAGATGGCCTCTGAACTCGGTGCCGACACGCTCCGCTACCTGCCGATGTCCGCGATTTCGGAGGCCGTCCAGTTCCCTTCGAGCTCCCTATGCGAGGCCTGCATCACCGGCCAGTACCCGACCGATGCGGGCAAGAAGCTTTACCAGCTGAACCTCGAGAACTGCCTCCCCGAAGGCCTCGGCTGCACCGGCGGACGTCTCGTCGAGTCAGGGGCCGAACTTCTGACGCCCGCGAGGACATAAGGGAAGTTCTCAGTCGTCAGTCATCCGTTTTCAGTCAAACAAAGCGTCATCGAAGGCCGTTCCGCACTGACGACTGAAAACGGACGACTTCCTCACTCTCTCCATCATGACTGACCTCGAAATCCTCGTCGGTGTCTGCGGCGGCGTCGCGGCCTACAAGGTCGCCGACCTTGTCAGCAAGCTCGTCCAGCGCGGGGCGAAGGTGACGGTCGTCATGACGGGGGCGGCGGAGAAGTTCATCGGCCGAACGACGTTCGAGGCCCTGACCGGTCGCGCCGTCCGGACCGACGTCTTCGCCCCGACGGATCACTTCATCGGCGAGCACATTGGCCTCGGCCGCCGTGCCAGGCTCTTCATCGTTGCTCCCGCCACCGCCGACATGCTGGCCAAGCTCGCCCACGGCCACGCCGACGACATCGTCTCGCTGTGCGCCCACACGGTCACCTGCCCGCTCCTGGTCGCTCCGGCGATGAACAACGAAATGTGGGCCAAGGCCGCCGTCCAGCGGAACGTGCAGCAGCTTCGAGACGACGGAGTTCATCTCATCGGTCCGGCCGAGGGCTGGCTGAGCTGCGGGGCGATCGGACCGGGCCGGATGGCCGATCCCGCCGACATCCTGGCCGAAGCAGGACGCTTACTCGGCGGCTCCGCGTTGTGACGCTCTGAGCCACTTCGGAAGGAGTGAATGCATCAGCGGGCCGGGATCGCTCCAGCTCCAGACGGGATGTGCTTCGGCCGAACAGACCGCGCGAAGCCACGCGCTTCCCGACATCTGCCCCTGCCAGACCAGCCCCCGCTGACGCGAGAAGCAGATGTAGCGATCGGCCGAAACGTCGATCCAGCTGACCCCGTCGGTCCGCCGATGCCGCGGCCGCCGGACCGGACGATTGAGCAAGAAGGGAAGCATCGCGTGCCCTGACCGGTCCGCCAGCGGAAACTGCAGCCACGGCCGCGCATTGACCTCGACGACCGAAAGCTCTTCGCTTCCGCCCGGCCCGCCTGGATTCGCGAGGATCTCGATCTCCGCGATCCCGTAAAGGTCGAGTTTCTCCGCCACCCTCTCCGCCAGTTCCTGGACGGCGGGATGCGGGCAGAGCCGGACAAAGGTCCCCGCGGCACACTGCTCGGGGAGGGGGCGCACGCGTTCCGCCGTCACGCTCAGGGTCTCGCCCCGCGCGTTGCGGGCGAGCCCGACGGAAAAACATCGGGTCGCCGGGCGGAGCAGCGATTCACACACGTCCGGATCGACGCTCGCGTTGCGGCACCGCTCGATCGCCCAGCGCAGCTCCGACGGCGAGCGGCACTCGATCGCCTTCGGCACGTCGTGAGCGCGGTGGTGGCAGGTGAGCCGCGGACGGACGATGACGGGAAAGGAGACGTCATACTCGCCCCCCTCCGCGCACAGATACGGCGTCGGCGAAGGGATGCCGTGCTGGCGGCACCACCGGTTGAACTGCAGCTTGTCGAGGCAGGTGGCAATCGACGAGGGGGGAGCATGAAGAACTTCGAAAGCCCCATCGAGTTCGTCGCGCCATCCCTGGAGGAATCTCAACCAGGCGTCACTGTCGGCGATGATTGCGGTCGGCTGGCCATCGGCAAGGGCCAGGAGCTCACGGACGGCCAGCTCCGAGCCGTCACTCGGCAGCTCGTGAAACGTCGCGCAGCGGCTCGAGGACGCCAGGCTGCGGTGCGTGTCGGCGACGATTGTCTCGAGTCCCTGGGCATAGCTGCTCCGCGCGACGGCAAGGCCCGTTGCGGACCCGCCGAGAACGACGAGACGGGAGATCTCATGTGCTGCGGGAAGACTCGACCGGCAGCTCGTCCAGGCGGACGATGTCCTCGAATCTTTCTCGCGCACGGATGGGGCGGACATGGCCATCCTCGATCATCACCACGGCAGGACGCGGCTGGGAAAAGTTGAGTTGATTGGGAATGAAGTACGCGCCGGCATCCATGATGGCGACGACATCTCCCGCCTCCAGTCGGGGAAACGGCTTCGACAGGGCAACCACGTCTCCCGGGTGGCAGAGCGGGCCAAAGAGATCGCACGTTTCCTCAAAGGGATTGTGCATCTTTCCGGCCGGAAAGATCTGATGTGTTTCCCATTCGAGGGGAAGTGCCAGGTTCTTCCCTCCATCGAGAATCACTGCGGTCTTGCCATGGGGGGCGGGCTTCGTCGACAGAACGCCCAGCAGAAGGACTTGCGCGCTGCTGGTCACCGCCCGGCCCGGCTCCAGAAT
>JAEYWB010000033.1 GCA_023429275.1 Planctomycetota bacterium | reverse complement strand
TCGCTACCGTGATCCTTCTCGCGCTTCTCGTCCCGCTCGCCGCCGCACCTCTGCTTCCCTCCCGGCTGCAGGACTTCCTTGACGGACTCTTCTTCGGCGGAGTCGGCGGCGCCCTCCTGCTCGCGGTCATCGAACTCCTCGGCCGCATGTGCCGATGGTGCGGCCTCCGGTGTACGGCGCCCGCCGGCCCCCGGGTCACCGCGTTGTTGCTCCTCGTTATGATGAGCGCGACGGGTGAAACCTGCCGGGCCGACGATGCGGCCGAACGGGTTCGCGATTCAAAGGCTCTCGTCGTCCCCTATGGCGGAGACGACCCGCTCACCGCCTTCCGCGTCTTCCTTCCCCAGGAGACGTATCTCAAGCTCTACAGCGAAGCCCATCCGGAGGAGGCCACGCCTGCTCCCGCGCCGATCGAGGCCGTGGTCGCCGAGGCCCTCTACAACGCCTCGCTCGTCGAAGGAGCCGCCGTCCCGACCGCCCTCGTGAAGGCCCGCTTCCTCGTCGAGAGTTTCCGCAAGTCGCAGGTCCGGCTCGCGCTGCCGATCGGGACGATCGCCCTCAAGTCGGCGACCCTCGACGGGAAGTCCGCGCCGATCTTCGTCGAGAACGACCGTCCCGTCCTCCTTCTGGACAGCCCGGGACGCCGTGTCCTGGACATGGAGTTCGAAGTCCCCGTCGCCTCGACCGGCCCCGCCGGGCGGATGACTCTCTCGCTCCACGCGACCTCCGCCGCGCGGCTGCGGTTCGAGCTGCCGACGGCCGACCTCGAGGTCCGGCTCAACGGAGCGACCGGGCTCTTCCGACGGGTCACCGCCGAGGGGAAGACGACGATCGAAGCCCCGGTCGATCGCGGCGGCCAGATCGCCCTCTCGTGGCAGCCGAAGCAGACCAAGGGGATCGACAGCGCCCTCGTGCAGGTCGAGACCTCGGTCGCGGCCTCGTTCGAAGATTCCGGCCTTCTCGCCGGCAACGGCTTCCTCATCCGTGTCCGCCAGGGGGCGATTCCCGAACTCAAGCTGGCACTCCCCGAGGGCTTCAGCGTCCGGCAGATCAGCGGCGCGGATGTCGGGGGCTGGCAGATGGATCCGGGGAACGGCGGAATCCTGAAGGTCTTCTTCCGCCGTCCGATCGACAACGAGACCCGCCTGCAGGTCGACCTCTTCCGGCCTCTGCCGAGCGGCGACGCGCCAGCGGAAGTCGCTCTTCCCGAGCTGACGCCGCAGGAGGTCTCCCGGGAAATCGGCCAGATCGGCGTCTTCGCTTCCGACCAGTTCGGCCTTCGCGTCGGCGAGGTGAGCGGCGCGGTGCAGATCGACGCCGAGAAATTCGCGCCGACCTCCGACGTGACGCGGCCGCAGATGGCGCCCCGGCTCGCGTACCGGTTCAGTGCCCGCCCGGTGAAGCTCGCGATCACGCCGTTCCGCCGGCAGCCCGAAACCGTCGTCTCGGCGGAACACGGCGTCCTCGTCGGCCTCCGCAAGGTGCTCATCGCGAGCCTGTTCAATTACCAGTTCGCCGACGCCCCGCGCGGGAGCGTCTCGTTCGAGCTTCCCCCCGGCTATCTCCCGATCAATGTCGAAGCGGGGAACGCTCTCTCCGACTGGTATGTCAGTCCGATCGGCGATGGCGGCACCCAGGTCCTTACGGTCGAGTTCACCGGCCCTGTGACCGGAACGGTGCAGGTCGGCCTGCAGGGAAGAGTCTCCCGGCAGCCCGATGTCACGTCGGCGCCGGTGCAGGTCCCCAGGCCCCTCGAACTGACTCGCGGAACGGCGACGCTCGGCGTCTGGTTCGACGATGTCTACTCGGCGTCACTCCGCGAGATCCCGACCGCCTGGAAGTCGTTGCCGGTCGACCGCGTCACGCCGCGGCTTCGGCAGCTTCATCCCCGTCCGATCCAGTTCGCCTTCCAGTCGACGGCGCTCGAGCTCCCGGCGATTCCATTCGACCTTGTCCGGAACGTCGCCCAATTGTCCGGGGACTCGATCACGCTCGTCGCGGTCTCGAGCACCTCGGTCGATTACGGCCTGACGCTCCGCTGGAAGATCGCCCGTGCGGCGGCGGAGACGTTCCAGTTCGTCACCCCCCTCTGGCTCGAAGGGCGGCTGCAGCTTCGCGACCCGCAGGTCCGGCAGGTGACGTCGGAGCGGATCGAAAACGGCGTCCGCTGGACCGTCACGCTCAACGAGCCGGTCCGCGAACAGCTGCTTCTCTCGGCGGTGGCGACTCTTCCTCCTGCGGCGGACGAGATCGTCCAGTTCCCGGAGATCCGCCTGGAGCAGCCCGGCGCCGCGGCGATCGTGCCGCTCGAAACGCAGCGGCACTTCGGTGTCCTGGTCAATCTCTCGAGCCGGCAGCTCGCCCCGCTCGACCCCTCCGGCGTCCGCTCGGTCACTCGACAGAACCTGCCGTTCGTGGTCCAGGACACGCTCCTCGAACAGGCCATGGAAGTGGTCGAGCTTCCGGCCGGTGAGCTGAGCCCGAAGTGGAAGTCGCAGCGGGCCGAGGAGGTTCAAGGGACGCTCGCCTCGGTCACGGGGGCGGAGGTCGTCACGGTCTTCGATCCTGACGGCAGCTGGCGGACCCGGTCCGAATACACGATCCGCAGCCGCGGCCAGCAGTTCCTGGGACTGAAGCTCCCCGCCGCCGCGCGGGTCCTCGGCGCAATGGTCGGCGACCGTCCGTCCCGGACCGTTGTGACGACGCTCGGCAGTGATGAGGTCCACCTTGTTCCGCTGCCGGAAACGAACATCTCCGATCTGTCGCTCCGGGTGACGCTCGTCATCGCGGGTGCGACCGGGGGCCGGCTGAGCGACGATCTCGCCGCGCGGGCGCAGTCTTTCGACATCCCCGCTCCGCAAGTGGTGACTCGCACGGAGTCGGCGGAGTTCGGCATGACGGTGGCGCAGACCCTCTGGACGGTCTACGTCCCGGACGACTTCGCCGTCACGCCGATCATCGACGCGAAGCGGACGAACGTCATGCCGGAAGAGGAGGAAGACTTCGTCGTCTCTGCGGAGCTTCTCGCGGCGCAGCGGCAGGTGGCGGATGTCCTCGATCTGCTGAAGGTCCAGTCGAGCGACAAGTACAGCGGCTCGCAGCGGATGATCGCCAACAACAATCTCAAGCAGCTTGGCGTGGCGCTCGAGTACTACGAGAGCGGCGCCAGCAGGTTTACCGGCAAGAACCGCGAGCGGTATGACGACTTCGTCGACAACAACCGTAACCTGTTCGAACAGGCCCAGCAGGCGGCGCAGTCGAACACTCCGCGGCCCGTCGCGGTCTCCGCCGCGACGAGCTCGCAGGAATTCATCCTTGGCAACACCCTGCAGCTCAATTCGTTCAACGGGGGCCAGGCGCTCGAAGGGGGCCAGCCGTCGGAGACGGTCGCCGTGCCGGCGGACGCTCCCGACACGACGTTCAGCTTCCGGATCATGCAGCAGGCCGGCGACAAGAAGTCCGACGAAAAGCCGGAATCCTCGCGGAGCCGCCTCCGCGGCCAGATTGCCAGCCAGAGCGGAATCGACTTCTCGTACCAGCAGCCCGCGATTCAGCAGGCCGTTCCTCAGCCCAGTACGCAGGGGATGGGCCTCGGAGGCGGGGCTGTTCCGGCGCGGGGAGGGGCCTTTGGAGTTCCGGCGGGAGGACCGGGAGCCGGGTTGATGGTCACGCCCGGTCAGACGCAGTGGACCGACCGCGGCGCTCTTCGCGCAGGCCTAGCGCAGGAAGGACCGACTTTCATGAAACGCGACGACTGGTCGAGCGCCGGCGGGCTGTCACTGCGGTTTGACCTTCCCCGCTCCGGCCGGGCGCTGCACTTCTCGAAGGTCGGCGGAGGCCCGAAACTCGCCCTCGCCGTCCGCCCGGGGCGCACCTGGGAAACCGTCAGCGGCTGGATCTGGGCGGGCGTCTGGATCGCCATCGCCTGCTGGCTCGTGAGCCTCGTCCGCCGCCCCGAGGCGCGAAATCGCCACCTGTCGCTCGCCCCGCT
>JAEYWB010000032.1 GCA_023429275.1 Planctomycetota bacterium | reverse complement strand
GGTCTCGATACCGAACATCTGCGGCGCCGCGGCCGAGAGGAACGGGGCGTGCGCGGCCGCCGCGACTTCGGCGACGCGGTCCAGGAGCGCGATGTCCTGCGGATGACGGCCGAACTCGTAGTCGCCGATCAGGCAGCCGAACGGATGACCGCCGAAAACGTCGTACTCTTCACCGTAGACCTTCCGGAACAGGGCGCTCTGGTCGAACTCGGACGCCTGCTCGAGATCCTTCAGCAGGTCCTTCTTCGAGACGTTGAGGACCTTGATTTTCAGGTCGGTGCCGGTCTCGGACTGATGGACAAGGTAGTGCAGTCCGCGCCAGCTTCCCTCGAGCTTCTGAAAATCCTCGTGGTGCATCACGAGGTTCAGCTGCTCGGTGATCTTCTTGTCGATGACCGCGATCCAGGCGTCGATGCTTCGCTGGGCGTCCTTGGAGACGACCATCCCCGGCTGCATCTGCGTCTTGACGAAGGTCTCGATCAGGTTGGTCGCGTCCTTCTTGTCCTCTTCGGACTGCGGACGAATCCCCTGCTTGAAGATCGTCTCCAGGACGCTCTCGGATTCGGTGGCCTGTGCCGCACCGGACGCGGCGGCCTGTTCTGCATTCGCCATGAAACTTCCCCTTGGTGATGTGTGTCGTCCCGGGTCGCCCGGAGATGGATTCTGGTTGACGTTCGTGTGACGGAGATGGTGGATTGCCAGTTGCCGGCACCCGCCCCCGGCGTTCCCGCGTGCCGCTCAGTTCGTCCGCTGAGCCAGTGATCGGTTACGAGCTCGGCGGAGACGGGTTGTCCGTTCCGAGTTCCTTCGCGAGCGACTCGCGCATCTCGCTGCTCGAGAGGACTTTCTGAAGCAGCTCGTCGAGCTTGTCGTTCCCCTCCAGTCGCGACGAGAGATTCTTGAGCTTCTCGCGCTGCTCCAGGAGCGCCGCGAGGATCGGAATCTGCCTGACGACGGCGTCGGGACTGAAGTCGTCCATGCTCTTGAAGTTGAGTTCGGCGTTCAGCGTCTTTCCCGGCTCGCCGGAGACGGTCTCGTCGACCTGGAACGCCAGCCGCGGCGCCATCGCCGCGAGAACCTTGTTGAAATTGTCCCGGTCGATATCGACGAACTTCCGGTCGCGGAGGGCCGGCAGCGGCTTGCTCGGTTTTCCGGAGTAGTCCCCGAGGACCCCCATGACGAACGGGAGCTCCTTCATCTCCATCGCGTCGCCGACGTAGACCTCGTACTTGATCTGGACACGCGGCGGACGGACGCGGTCGAGTTTCTTCTGCAGACTCTCTTTGGCCATGGATCGAATTCCTTGAGAAAGTTATCAGTTGTCAGTTTTCAGTCATCAGTTTTCCGTGGTCAGTCTGTCGCGAGTACCAGCCAGAATGCTGACTGATAACTGACGACTGACGACTGAAAACTCTTGTCAATCACTCGACTTCTTCTTCTCTGGCGGGGCGGCGACGATTCCGAGCGTCTCGCCGATCTGCTTGACGAGCTTGTCGTCCTTCACGAGCTCGCCGAGCACCTCTTCGAACGGCATTCCGGCCCAGCGGATCGCCCGCCGGACGAGGTAGGCGACCGGGCTGTGAGGCTCGGTGTCGCTGAAGAAGCGCGCCGCTTCCTCGAGCCGATGGATCGCTTCGGCCCTTGTGCGGATCGGTCCGGCATGCGCCGTGGCGGCGCCCCCTTCGGTTGTCTTCACCTCCGCCTCCCCGGACGCCCCGGCCGCTGCACCTGCTGCCGCCGGCTCGACGAGCCCGCCGCGGCGTTTGAGGACCCCGTGGATGAAGACCCGGATCTCGTCGAGCGACTTTTTCAGCTCGCCCCAGTTCGGGGAGTAGTCTCCGAGTTGCTGGTCGAGGGCCGCGGCGAGGGGGCCGATCTCCCCCGCGGCGGCATCGATATCGGCAAGCATTCGCTGGTAGTGGGCGACCGGCGTCGCATCGACCGCGGAGTCGAATGTCAGCCGCTTCTGCTCCGCGTCCGCGGTCCGCTTCTTGAAGGCGTCTTCCTTTTCTTCCTTTCCCTGGGGGGCGGGACGCCGCAGGTGCCAGAAGTTCCAGTTGAGGACGACGCCGTTCTCGGACTGCGCGAGCGGGACTTCCCGCAGAGCGGCCGGCATCCGGGCGCCGCCGTCGTGAGACGTCAGCCACACGAGCGGCGCCGCACGGTTGGACAGGTCCCCCTCCTCGGGAAGCGGGTGGATCGCGTCCCAATAGCGGTCGACCAGCCCTCGAATCAGCTTGAGGCCGTCACGTAGCCCTGCGAAACCCTTCTGGCGAAGAAGCGCCTCCGTCAGCCACCCCGCGACGAGAAGATCCTTCGTCCGGGTTGAAAGAGCCTCGCTGGCGACATCGATGACCCGGTCCCATTCCGGCGCCTTGTCGGCACTGGCGTCGAGCGGGTCCTTCCGCGACCGGCGGAGCTGGCTGAGCTCATCCCAGACGGGATCCCAGCGCAGACTCTCGCCGCAGGGGGCGTCCGGACTGACCGGACTGAGTAACCGCTCGAGGTCGATCGTGGCCGCGGAAGACGACATGGTGCTCCCAGGATCGGCGATCCGTCGCCGCAGAAGTTTGGAAGTGTTCGTTCGAAGTGAGTCGATCAGGCGACCGGCCGGTTGCCGGGATCACGAAACATGCTGACGAAGATGGCCGGTTGCGCGAAACAGATTCCAAGCGCGGATGGGTGCGGGATTGTATCGCAGCCGGGATCGGCACGACACCATGCACCCGCCGTCCGCCATTCGAACCGTTGACAGCCGTTAACCGGACTCCTCGCCGGGATCGAGCTGTTTCATGTTCTGCGCCAGTTGTTCGAGGGATCGGGCGTGCATCCGGCTGGCCCAGCTCTTGCTGATTCCCAGCCGGTCCGCCGCCTCCTGCAGCGTCCTGTCTTCGTAATAAACCGCCCGGATCAGGGCCGCCGCGTCGGGCGGAATCCGCTCCATCGCCAGCCGGAGCTTTGCGCTGGTCTCCCTCTGGACGATGGCTTCCCAGGGCCTGGCGGCCCCCTTGTCCTCGACATCGCTCGATGGCCCCTGCCCCTCCTCGTCGGTCGAGGCGAGGTACATCACGGCGAGGGAGCTGGCGAGACGGGCGAACAGGCTCGATTCGCTTCCAAGGTCGTTTTCGGACCCCGGCGTCGCATCCCCGCCGAGCGACGACTCGAGGAGCTGGTCGGCCATCTAGTCGTACTTCGTCTCGGG
>JAEYWB010000025.1 GCA_023429275.1 Planctomycetota bacterium | reverse complement strand
GTTTCTGGCCGTCAACATCCCGACCGGGTCGGGGCGCGGCGGGGGACTGCGCGAAGGGTTGCTTCTGATCTCCATGGGGCTCTCTGTCGAGATTCTGCGGTCGCCGGTCCGGCCGCGATGGCTCCTGCTGATTCCGCTGGGGATTGTTCCGTTCCTTTCCGGATACGACATCGCCGTCCCCTGGCTGGCAGGGATTGGAACGGCTCTCGCCGTCGGCGCGGCGGCGAGGCTGAATCGCCGCGGAATCCTGACGGGCCTCGCCTGGAGCTTTGGAGTCGTCGGATTGACGGCGGTGTTGTTCTCGGCAGGGATTGCGGCGCTCGCGGGAGCCCAGGCCGCTCTCGACTACTGGACAATTCTCTTCGACTACGCCCGGCACTACACCGCTTTCTATGGCCTGCCCGTCGAGAACAAGTGGTATGACAACCAGAGACTCTCCTCGTCGCTGATCGTGCTCACCGCGTTCGCGGCGGGCGGGGCGATTCTCTGGCCGCGGCTCCGCGCGGCCCGGCGTCGGCAGTGGGCGTTTCTGGTCGTCGTCACGACGCTGTTCCTCTACCGCGGGCTCGGCAGGTCGAGCGACTGGCACATCGAGTCCGCCACCGTCCCGTTACGGGTCTTCTGGCCACTCCTGGTGTTCACGTTCTTACGAGAACTCTCGCGACGAAACCTCTGGATCACCGACAACTCGCTGCGGCTCGCAGCGCAGGGGGGGCTGCTCCTGCTGACGTTTAACGAACCGGGCCGACCCGCCAGCCTTCCGGAGTTTGTACGGAACCTCCGCAAGATGCCTGCCGAGGAGGCGAGGCTTTACGCTCCGGACCCTGCGATTGCGAAGCTCATCCCTCCCGGTGAGTGCTTCTGGCCGGTCGAACAGGGAATCGCCAACATCGAACAGCAGCGATCCAATCCGACTCGCCACGCGATCGCCTTCTGCATCGGATCGCCGGCCGAACAGCGCCGCGCCGTCCAGGATCTCAGGTCGCACCCGACACCGGTCATCCTCTGGGATTGGGGGTTCTTTGATTCCATCCCCGGCACGCTTCGATACTGGATGATCTCCACCTGGGTGCTCAGAAACTACCGGCCCGTCGACGCCCTGCTGGACCCCTACCCCTATCCCTATGCGGTTCCAGCCGGTTCACGATGGCCTGGCCTGGAGATCATCCCGCGTCCGTTCGCCGTTCCGTTTGAGATGCGCCGCCTCCCCGATGTGTGGGGGGAGCGGCGCTGGTCTCAGCTTGAGCCCCACGTTGCGGCGGCACACATTCTGCCTCCCTGGGTGCCGGCAGAGAACAGGGATACGTCAACGCCGGATCAGAGCCCGCCCGCGTTTGTGGTCACGGAGAACATCAACCCCGGGCTGTGTAACTACGCGACGCTGGTACTCGCCGCGACAGCCCCTGCTGGAAACGAGGCGATCTGGCCGACCGTCGTGCTCGAACTTGGCGACGGCAAAACATTCGACGATCGCTCCCGCCTGACCTGGGAGATCCGTCCCGACGGCAAGCCGCACCGGGTCCTCATTCCGATCGGAAGTCATCCCGGCTGGACGTGGCGATCGCAGGTCCGGCAGCTTCGACTGACCGTCGACCGCGGCCGACTCGAATCGCCCGCCCCTCTCATCCTGCTCGAGATCAACGAACTGAACGCGGGAGGTTCGTGAAGACCGAGAGCCCGCCGACGTGGCGGAGGAGTGGCCGATGCGAGCGATCGTCAGCTTCGATGCCCGCGTGCTGCCTTCAGCGCGCCTGACGACCTTCTGTTCAATCCGTACGTAGCGCGATGAGCTGCCCGGGGCTAGTGCTTCGCCACAACTCGAATGAGGGGTTGCGTCCATTCGCCGGCGGGCGCGATTCCCCGATTCGAACCGGACGTTAGCGCGTTCCGGCTAAGAAGCCGTTTCAAAACTCCAAGCAGGTTCGTTGATCGGTCGTGACGGAGGTTTGCCACAGAGGTCACAGAGAACACAGAGAGCCCTCTGTGCTCTCTGTGGCTAAAAAGGGTTTTGAAACACCTTCTAATCTCGCGAACCCCTCATCCTGGCTGTGCCAAACCACCAGTCGCCGCGACTCAGCTCTTCTTCCGTTCCACCGTCTGCGGCGGGACGATCGGGCCGGGAGTCGGAATCTTCTTGTCGGCCAGGAGCTGCTTGACCTGGTCCTGCAGGGCGGCGTCCGCCGGGAGCTGGCCACTCTTCTGGGCGGCAACATGCCGGTCGACGAAGGCGTTGACCTTGGAATCGATCTCCCGCTTCACCGAGTCCGCCACCCGGTCGATGAACAGCACTCCGTCGAGGTGGTCGAGCTCGTGCTGGACGATCCGGGCGGGCAATTCGTCCAACGTCAGCTGGTAGCCCAGTCCCTCGAGGTCGTAAGCCTCGATGACGACTTCGTTCGCACGCCGGACATCCGCGTACAGGCCGGGAAGGCTGAGGCAGCCCTCTTCGTCGATCTCGCTCCCCTTGCGGTTCGTGATCGTCGGGTTGATGAAGACGAACTCGTGCTCCTTCTCCTTCGGGTCGCCGGAGAAATTGGCGACGAAGAACCGGAACGGGAGCCCGATCTGGTTGGCCGCAAGCCCCACGCCTCGCGCGGCGTACATGAGCTCGAACATCCCGGCGATCGTCTTGCGGAGGTCGTCGTCGATCCGCTGGACCTCGACGGACTTCTGGCGGAGAACGGGATGAGGATAGTGAACGATCTGCATTCGAGACTCGGAGGACCGGGCGGAGCGGAGGGTCGAGAGGATTGAGGCGCTGCCAAACCGCCAATTCTATCTGGTCGGGGCGTGAGGACCAAGGATCGGACCGGCCCCGGAACTGATGTTTCGAAGGCTTTCGGCTTCTGACGTGGCCAGCAGACTGGATGAAATCGGTGACGCTTCAACTCGTGCTTTGTCACAACCGGGGTTTCGGGTTGCCTTCATGAGCCGGCGGGCGCTAGCCCCCGGTTCGAACCGGACGCCAGCGCGTTCCGGCTGATCCAGCGAACCCCTCATCCCCGCTGTGCCAAACCACTCGTGGATCTACGACAGCGACTCATCTTGTCACGGATTACCCCCTCCGCGAAAGTACGTTGTTGACCGCGTAACTTCAGGAGGGAGGGACGATGAGGGCTTCGAACCGTTTCGTGGCGACTGCGGTTGGCGTCTGTGCGATGCTGGGCGGCGTGAAGATTCACGGTGAGGGACCTGATTCCCTTCGGGACTTGCCCCGGGCGGTATCACCGCCGATTTCTTACCGGACCGTGGTCGAACGGGTCGCCGTTCAGCGGGTCGAGTATGTCGAGACGGCGGAAGGGAAGAAGCCGGTCGTCAAAGTCTCCTACGAAGATCGCGAGGTCTCGGTCCCGGATGAGCAGGCTGTCGCGAAGATGCGTGAAGAGTTGAAGCGTCTTCGGCAGTTGGAAGTTGACGAGTTGGATCCCAATGCATTGGTTGCGGCCGTGGAGGCAGAACGATCCAGACGACAGGAACGTGAGGCATGGACGGAATTGCAGAAGCTGCGAAAGCAGTTGGTGGAGCACTCGATGAAGTTCCCGAAGACCCACGCGGCGGGTATCGCGATATCGGCAGCCCAGATCGTTCCTGAGGCCGTCGCACCGCCCCCATCGGTCCCCGGACATTCCGGTCCAAATCACGCCGTATCTCCACTCCCCACGTATTAAGTGCGTTTGCCCAGGCCCCGAATTGATTTACTCGTCACTCGCCCGACCTCTCTCGATTCTGCTGCTGTTGGGGAACGCCGCCATCGCCGACTGGCCGCAGTTTCGCGGTCCGGGAGGCCAGGGGCTCGCGATCGATACGAAGATCCCCCGCGAATGGGGGGAGAAGACGAACGTCCGCTGGAAGACGGAGCTCCCCGGGCGGGGGCACTCGTCGCCGGTGATCCTCGGGGATCAAATCTGGGTCACGACCGCTTCGCCGGAGGGGGACGAACTCGGAGCGGTGGCCATCGACCGGGAGTCCGGGAAGATCCTCCGCAGCGTCGTGATCCTCAAACCGGGCAAGGTCGAGGAGATCCACAAGAAGAACACCTACGCCTCGACAACCCCTGTTCTCGAGCCGGGCCGGCTCTATGCTCACTTCGGCACCTACGGGGCGGCGGCGGTCGATACCGGGTCAGGAGAGGTCCTCTGGCGGAACACGAACCTGGCAATCGATCACCAGGGGGGGCCGGGAAGTTCGCCCGTTCTCTACAAGAACCTGCTGATCGTCACCTGCGACGGCGCGGACCACCAGTACGTTGCGGCGCTCGACAAGGAGACCGGAAAAGAGGTCTGGCGACGGAACCGGTCGGCTCCCTTTCGGCCGGATCCGATCACCCATCGGGCCTTTGCGACGCCGTTGCTGATCGAGTTCAAGGGAGAGCCGCAGCTGATCTCGCCGGGAGCGGACCAGCTTCACGCCTACCACCCCGGGACCGGGGCGGAGATCTGGCACGTCCGGTACACCGGGTTCTCGACGGTGCCGTGCCCCGCCTACGACGGCGAGCGGGTCTACTTCTGTACCGGCTTCTTCAACCCGGAGCTCTGGGCGGTGACACCGGACGGGATCGGCGATGTCACGTCGACCAAGGTCGTCTGGAAGTTCAAGACCGGTGTGCCGGAGACCCCTTCCCCCCTCGTGTATGAAGGGCATGTCTACCAGGTGTCGGACAAGGGGGTCGGGACGTGTCTCGATGCGGCGACCGGCAAGCGGCTCGCCACCTTCCGGCTGGGGGGGAACTACTCGGCCTCTCCGATCGCGTCGGGGGGCTACCTCTACTTCAGCTCCGAGGACGGAAAGGTCCGCGTGGTCGAGCCGGGGCCGAAGCCGAAGATCGTCGAGACCAACCCGCTTCCGGGGACAATCTTCGCCTCCCCGGCGGCGATCGGAAACACCCTCTACCTGCGGACCGACCGGGCCCTGTACCGGATCGAGGAGCCGGCGGAGTAGGGGGAGGTGTTAGGTGACAGGTGACAGGTCAGCAGACGAAGAACGGCCTTGAACAGCAGCCTCCGCTCTAACACCTGGTGTTTTGGCACAGCTAGGACTTGGGGTTCGTTAGATTAGCCGGAACGCGCTAGCGTCCGGTTCGAACCGGGGGCTAACGCCCGCCGGCTAATGGACGCACCCCAAAATTCTTCGTGTGACAAAGCACTAACCTAAAACCTAGCACCTAACACCTCCTCCGCCCTCCCAACGCAACAAGCCCGCACGACTGTGTCGCGCGGGCTTGCTGACTGACAACTGACAACTGAAGACTGACAACTCCCCTACTTCACCGGAACGAGGGCCGGGGTCTGCGTCGACTTCTCGAGGGCCGCGGCGGGACCGGGCGCCACCGGGGCCGGAGCCGGCGTGGGGACTGCGGCCGGGGCCGGCGTGACCTGCGTCCCGGGAGGGAGAACTTCGGCCGGGGTCGGCTGAGGTCCCACAACGCCCCGCTCGACGACCGTACCGGGATGTGTCAGGTGGCCGACCTGATTGCGGCAGTTGCGGCAGTGGCCATTCCCGTGCTGTCCCTGCAGCTGGCACAAATCCTGGTGCCACGCGTTCGGATTCGGAGCGGGAGGAATCATGCCGCCATAGGCATGCCAGCGGGGGACCGTCTGGTAGTAATAGCCGAGCTGGGTGGTGTCGGTCGGCATGTAGATCACGGGAGGACGGGGGCCTCCTGCGGTGTAGGCGACCGGCTGACCCGTCCACGGATCCGGGAACCACTTCTGGTAGGCGACCGGCCTGGGATACGGGAGCTGCACGCGTCCCGGGGGCGCCCAGCCGTGGTCCGGCGAGTGAAGACCAGCACCATGCGGATGGAGGATGCTGAGGATTCCCCGGACGTGTCCGGCGCCGTTTGCACACCGGCCGCCCCGTTGGCACTCTCCGGTCGGGCAGGGGGCACCGACGCTCCCGTTGGTGATTTCACCGGCGCGGTTGGGGCAGTCCGTGATCCGGACGAGCCCTTCGGTGGACTCCTCGGCGGTGACCAAGGCGCCGCTCAGGACGAGCAGCCCGCCGGTGAGACCGGCCGCGAGAGCCGACAGCTTCTTCCTGACCATGAGAGTCACATCCTTGGGAGAACGGGCCGCGTCATGACCCGAGGGAACGTGTATTGGGAAAAACCAGCCGGCGCTTCAGGGACCTGACTTCGGCATCCGACGCCTGCAGAGCGTTAGAAGCGACCGTAAGCCGGGTAGGGGACGGGAAGCGGAGCCGGAGCATACGGGGTCGGGTGCGAGACCGGGGTGAGCCGGCTCGAAGGAACGCCCCATCCGTAGTTGTAGGTATGGTGAACGACCGGCGCGAGCGGGACGCTGACGGGGGTATTGAAGACCTGCGACGAGTAGACCTGGCCGTCGCGTGCATCGAAGTAGCCGGGGTCGACCGGGTAGATCATGTGGTACTTGCCGACCAGAGGCGTCCCCTGGCCGCACGAACCGGTGCAGTGGAAGTAGGCCAGCTTCCGACGGAGCCAGCCGTCGCAGATTCCGCCCGGCTGGCGGCATCGGCCTTCACGGCATTCCTTGCAGTTCGGGTTGCCGCAGCCGCGCCGCTGGCAGTCGCCCGGGAGGTGGGCACCGATCATCCGGCCGGCGTCATAGGTGTGGATCGCCATCTTGTGGGCGGCGATGATGCCTGCGGCCTTGAGCTTCCAGCACAGTCCCGGCTCCTCGCAGCAGATCTCCTGCTGGCAGGGCTGCTGCGTTTCGCAGGGGGTCGAGTCGTTGCAGGCGGCCGAGGCCTGGAGGACCTCGTCGCTGGTCTGCTGGATCGCCTCGGGGGCCGCTTCGGGCAGAGGGGGGAGGGGAATTTCCGCAGACTGCGCCCGGACGGTCGGCGCGTTACCGTTGCGGATCCGGACGACTCCGACGCGATCATCGGCGTGCAGCGAGACCGCGGTCGCCGCCAGGACCAGCCCGGCCACGGCCCGGCTCAACCATGAGGAGCAGGAGTGTCGCAACATCGTTTCCATCCTGGTGTGGAGTCTGCGCCCGGGCGATACGGACCGGTGAGACGTACGGAGAAGGCAAGGGGCGATCCCACGCTCAGGCAGGATCGGGGAGTGACTACCAGCGCGGCGGAACGAAGAACGAGAAGGGGGCCCGGTGAGACATGTAGTTCACCTTGACCTGGGTTCCTTCCAGCTTCCATTTGTCGTGCTGACGGACCCCCCACGGAGTGACGATCCAGCCGCCGTGAACCTTGTAGTAGAACGGCGGGTAGAGCGCCTTGTACCGGTGGGGGTACAGGTATTCGTGCGGGGCGAGGGCCTGGTTGGTGTAGATCGCGCCGCCGTTCCAGGGAGGCGTGTACTGCACCGGCGAGGGGTACAGGGGAGCGTTGAGCTGCGGGTACTGACCGACATTGACTCCCTGCCCGTACTGGGCCGGATACTGAACGCCGTCGTAATTGGCTTGCTGGACCTGCGGCGACTGGGCGACCGCCGAGTTGAGCAGCGAGGTCGCGAACAGGACTGCTGCTCCGAACATCACCTTGGAAGACATATCCTCTCCCCCTCCTTGAGGTTCAGCGGTGCAAAGAGCAGAACCGCCGTCGCGATGATTTAGCCAGGACCTCTATGACCTGACCCCCCCGACACCGCCGCCGCATCGCGAACGACGTGCAATGTCGTACATGGTTTCGGCACTCTTCCCGTCTTCAATTGCCCCAATCGGACCAAAGGAAACGGTTGGACCGGCGATTCGAAGGTCCTCCCGCGCCACGCCTTGCGCCCGAGGAGCGGTCTCCGGAACCGGTGCGCCCGGCACGATCGTCAGAGTTTGCCCAGATTGATAGACTTCGCGACCGCGCGGCGCTTCGGTTGAAAGTGATGTTTACGGCGTAAGTCATTCCCGATATACGCGTTGCGCTGATGTGCCCAGGGAAAGGGCCGGACGGTCCTGCGGAATTCAGGTTCATTTCACGGAGAGAATCGGTGGTGGCTCGCGGCGAATCGAAGGGAAGCAGCGCCAACAGCGGCGGTGAAGATCAGATTCAGTTCGTCTCGATCAGCGACGAAACCCGGCGGCGTTATCTCAACTACGCCATGTCGGTCATCATGTCGCGGGCCCTGCCCGACGTGCGTGACGGACTCAAGCCGGTCCAGCGGCGGATCCTCTACGTCATGTACTCCGAACTGGGGCTGACGGCGGACGCCAAGTACCGCAAGTGCGCGAAGATCCAGGGGGACACGACCGGAAACTATCACCCCCACAGCCCGCTGGCTGTCTACGAGGCCCTCGTCCGGATGGCCCAGGACTTCACGCTGAGGCAGCCGCTGATCGACGGGCAAGGGAACTTCGGCTCGATCATGGGCCTTCCCCCCGCGGCCGAGCGGTACACCGAGGCCCGGCTCACTCCCATCGCGGAGCGGCTTCTCTCGGAACTGCGGTACGACACCGTGCCGATGCGGCCGAACTACGACGCCACACGGCACGAGCCGGTCGTCCTGCCGGCCCAGTTTCCGAACCTGCTCGTCAACGGGGCGCAGGGGATCGCCGTCGGGATGGCGACGAACATGCCGCCGCACAACCTCGGGGAAGTGCTGCGGGCCTGCATTCACATGATCGAGAACCCCGACGCCACCGGCGCCCAGGTGATGGGGAAGCTCAAGGGGCCCGACTTCCCGCTGGGCGGCCGGATCGTCACCGACCGCGTCGAGCTGCGGACCGCATACGATGAGGGTCGTGGGAGCATCAAGGTCCGCGCGGAGTGGAAGCCCGACACCGAGAAGGGGAAGGCCTCGACGACGAAGCTGGTCGTCTATTCGATCCCCTATGGTGTCGAGACGGGGCCCCTCCTCGCGTCGCTCGGCGAGATCCGGGACTCCCGCAAACTGCCGCAGCTCGTCGACGTCCAGGACGAGTCGAACGACAAGTTCGGGATGCGGATCGTCATCGAGA
>JAEYWB010000023.1 GCA_023429275.1 Planctomycetota bacterium | reverse complement strand
GATTCAGGTTCTCTTGACGCGACTCAATACGGAACTCGGAATGACGATGCTGATGGTCACTCACGACACCGAGGTAGCCGCGATCGGGTCTCGACAGTTGCGGCTGGACCGAGGCATGATCGTCGAGACAGGGAGTCGCTGATGTTCCGCTTCGGTCCCTACGTTCTGAAGACTCTGAAAGGCCACGCCGCACGCACGATGCTGACCATGAGCGGTGCGGCCGTAGCGATGTTTGTGTTCTGCTGCGTCGGAGCCGTCCAGGAGGGGTTGGAGCGGCTGACGACAGACAAGGACGCCCAGCGGACGCTGATCGTCTTTCAGGAGAACCGATTCTGTCCTACGAGCAGCCGGATTCCCGAAGACTACGCCGGCCGGATCGCAACGATCGACGGAGTTGCGGACGTGATGCCAGTGCAGGTCTGGACGAACAACTGCCGGGCAAGCCTGGACATCATTGTCTTCAACGGCGTGCCGTGTGAGAAGCTGAGGCAGACTCGCAATCTGACCTTGGGGGCCGGTGCCTGGCAGGAATTCGAGTCCCGGCGGGATGCGGCCATCATCGGAAGGAACGTCGCCCAGCGCCGCCGGCTTGCCGTTGGCGATCAATTCACAATCGGAGAGATCAGCGTCAAGGTCGCCGGCGTCTTCGCGTCCCGCGTGCCGGCCGAGGAGAACCTGATTTACACAAGCCTTCCATTTCTGCAGAACACGAAGGGCGTGGAGTCTGTTGGGCTGGTGACTCTCCACGAAGTCCACCTGACGGAGCAGGCCGACCCGGATGCCGTCGCCGCCGAAATTGACGCCGCTCTGCGGGCCGGCCCCGTCGCAACGGCGACCCGCCGCAAAGGGGCGTTCCAGACCAGCACCCTGTCCGACCTCGTCGACCTGATCTCCTTCGCTCACTGGCTCGGGTATGCCAGCGTCGGCCTCGTGCTGGCGCTCGTGGCGACGACCACGGTCATGTCGGTTCAGGATCGGGTGAAGGAGCATGCCGTGTTGCAGACACTCGGCGTCCGTCCGGCCCGCATCTTCAGGCTCGTGATGGCGGAGAGCCTGATTCTCTGTTTCACTGGTGGCGTTCTAGGGACCCGTCTCGCGATGGCCGTCCTTGCCTGGAGTGGGTTGGCGATCGGAGCAGAGGGAGTCACGATCGCCTTCCGGCCGTCCCTCTCGCTCGCGAGTTCGTCGCTGATCGTGTCGGTGATCGTCGGAAACGTGGCAGGTGTCATCCCCGCGACCCAGGCGAGCCGGACGAAGATCGTCGACGCCCTCAGGGAGACGTAGCTGCGACCCGCATGCAATATTCCGCCCTCCGGGCCCGGCCACCCCGCCGGGGCAAGCCACCTAATAGTCCGTCACTCAGGTGGTGGCAATGGCATCTCGCGCCGGACGCGCAAACGCGGCAGCGATTTGCGCAGAACGAGAATCGCGTTCTCGGTGACTGCCGTTTCCACGACGGAAAGAACTTTCAGTTCCGTCAGATCTGTGAAATTCGTCAGTCCAGCGTCTGTGATCCGTGTTCTCCGAAGGGACAGCCACTCTAGCTTCTTAAGACCCTTCAAATGTGCCACTCCGGCATCGCTCAAGGTGGTCTCCTCCAACAGAAGGGTCCGCAGTTCCAGCAATTCGGCGAGGTGCCTTGCTCCCTCGTCGGTCATCGACACTCGGTTCAAAGAGAGGTGGCGGAGCCGCGAAAGTTTCTGCAAATGAGCCAACCCCTCGTCTGTAACTGCAGTTCCGTCGATGGCCAGGAACTGGAGGTCCTGAAACTGTGGCAGCCGCGCCATCGTTGCGTCGCCGATCTTGCAGTCCCTCAGGTACAGCCGCCGCAATCTTGGCGACAGTTTTTCTCGAGCGAAGTCGGCATCGGTAATCCCCGTGAATGTTGCCGACAGTTTTTCGCGCGGAGGCGGTCCCCGATGAACCGTTGGTTTGGGCTCATGCGCTGTCGCGAGCAGCGTGCCAAGCAGGAGTATCACTGCAGCGAGTTGCAGTTCACGGACGCACATTTCCAGTCCTGCCTCAGGAGTTTTCCTTGAGAGTTCGGCGACGAAGTGGAAGCAGCATGGGCACGGCCTTCTGGTAGTTCAGATACGCTTCGCCATAGAACGTTCTGAGATCATGCTCTTCGAACTGGAGGGCGACGAGCACGTAGGCCGTCACGACGGCTGCGAACAACAGGTGCCCCTGCGACATCGTCGGAGTCGCCCAGAAGGCGATCAGAAACCCTGACATGATCGGGTGCCGGACGAACCGGTACAGCCAGGGGGCTTTGAAAGGGATTGACGTCAGTGGACGCCCCAGAAAGTACAAGACCACTTGCCGCAGGCCGAACAGATCGAAGTGATTGATGAGGAATGTCGAAACGAGAACGATCAGCCATCCCAGACCGAAAAGCCCCCAAAGGACCGCCCGCAGCGGCGGCGAGGTCACCGACCAGACCGGCGCTGGGATGGGCCGCCACTGCCAGAACAGAAGAAAGAGGATCAGGCTCGTTGCGAGGACGTACGTGCTCCGTTCCGCCGCGGGCGGAATGATCGTCGTCCACCATCTCTTGAAGAATGGCCTCGCCATAACGCTGTGCTGCACGGCGAAGAGTGACAGCAATGCGACGTTGATCGCGAGAGCGGTGCTGGTCTGGGCACCCGGCCCTGTGTCGATCGTTCTCGGGACGAGAAAGTTTCCTACGAACGCGACCGCGTACAGGAATGATCCCAGGAACAGGACGTACGTCACGATTCCGTAGATCAGGATCAAGATCCGTTTCATCCCACTTCCGATCTGGCGAGGGGCAAAGAGCCGAGCGAGACAGAATCCAAAGCTCGCGTCGAGTCACTTCGCCTGATTCCGCGGATCGTCTTTCGGGTCGACGTAATTGATCACCCAGGGGCCTTCGCCATGGAACTGGGCGATCGTCTCGCCTTTGACGAAAACGAAGTGCTTCATGCCGGCCGTCCAGAATCCGTAGGTTCCGGCGGTCATGGCTTTGGCCTTGGAGTCGTCGACCTTCTCGCCCATTCCGATGTTGAAGGTTCCCGAGATCACAGTGACCCGCTCGGTCTTGGGATGGGTGTGAAGCGGGATGCGATAACCGTCCGGAACCTTCACCCGAAAGACGAACGGCCCGGGCTTAGTCGGATCCCCCTCCAGGACGGCAATCTTGGCTCCCATGGGAAGTGAGGGAGGTCCGTCCTTCCAGACGATCTCCGCCGGAGCGTGAGTTTGAAAGTCGGTGGACGCGTGGTCGTCAGAGAATCCAGTAACCGAAAGGGCCGAAAGAATGAGAATGCTGGGAAGGGATCGCATCGTCGTCTCCAGGTTTGAGTTGGCTCGAAAGCGTCATTCCGCAGTTACTTCTTGGCCTTGGGAAATCCCGCCTCCACCAGCTTCTCCAAGCCAGGTTCGAGCAGCCGGACCTTGTAGCCCAGTTTCTCCAGCTCCTCTCCCGCGGTCAGTGCCCGGAAGCCAGCCGCACAGTGGATGTCGAGAATCTTGTCCTTCGGCAGAGGCTTTCGTTCGTCTGCCGACAGTCCGTCCTCGAGCGCGCTGAGCAGGAGGAACAAAGCGCCCTCGATGTGGCCTGAGGTCCACTCGTCTTCCTCGCGAACGTCGACCAATACGTCGAGCTTCTTGTCGACGTTCTGTTTGACCTGCGCAATTGCTTTCCATCAGTTGTGGCCCCCTTTGTGGGCAACTGGCCGACAGGCTTCTACTGCCTGAACAACCATGTTCACGACCGTGTCGACCTCGTTCGCGGTCGTCGGACGTCCCAGGCTGAAGCGGACAGCGCCGAGCGCGGTGTTCCTCTCGCAACCCATCGCGGCGAGTACTGGACTGATCTGCAGGCTTCCTGCATGGCACGCGGAACCTGTCGATGCCGCCAGTTCGGGAAGTCGTGACAGCAGCTCGTGCCCGTGATGTCCTGGAAAGCTGACATTGAGGGTGTTCGGCAGACGTTGCTCCGGGTGGCCGTTCAAGACGACCCTTTCGCCCAGCTTCCCTTGTAGACCGTTCCAAAGCCGGTCACGCAGTTGGCTGATGTTCTGGTCGTCAATTCCTACTTGAGCGATCTCGCAGGCCGAACCGAGTCCGACGATTGATACGATGTTCTCTGTTCCCGCCCGGCGATGGGCCTCATGGCTTGCGCCGTGAAGTAGCGATTCCAACTCGACTCCTTCGCGGACATACAGTGCTCCCACACCCTTGGGGCCGTAAAGCTTGTGCCCGGCGAACGACAGGAGGTCCACACCGAGGGTCTCAACATCGGTCGAGATCTTGCCGACAGACTGTGCGGCATCGGAGTGGCACAGTACGCCATGCTCGTGGGCAATCCTCGCGATCTCGGCGATCGGCTGGAGCGTGCCGACCTCGTTGTTCGCGTGCATGATCGACACGAGTCTTGTCGATGGGCGAATCGCCGTCTCGACATCCGCCGGATCGACGCGGCCGAAGCCGTCGACCGGCAGGCGGGTCACCTCCGCGCCCAGTCTCTCCAGAAACCGTAGCGGCTCGAGAACGGCCGGATGCTCGACCTGGCTCGTGATGACGTGAAACGGCTTTCCGGACGCCGCGCGAGCGAAGAACAGGCCCTTGATGGCGTAGTTGTTGGCCTCAGTCCCGCCGGACGTGAAAACGACCTCGGTCGCGTCGCAGCAAAGGAGCGCCGCAACCTGCGATCGTGCCGCTTCGACCAGGTCGCGTGCGGGGAGTCCTGCCCAATGGGTACTCGAAGGATTCCCATAGGGCTCCTCGAGGTGGCGGGCCATGACAGCAGCGACCTCGGGGGCGAGCGGCGTCGTGGCGTTGTAGTCGAGATAGATCTGCCCCGTCATGGCGACACCTTGCGTCGCCGTCCAGGGCGGGACGAGGCGGTCTCTGCTGCGCGAGCCTGAGCCTTTGCCAGCTTCTCCTTGTCGGCCTGAATCTCCGCGGGAGTGCGGGTGACCACGGGATCGCCACGTTCGACAAGGGCAAGCATGTCCCGAACGAGCTCCGGGCGGCTCAGGTAGTAGCACCGCAACGAGCCGTCTTGAGCGAAATCGACGAGATGAGCGTGACGCAACACCGCCAGATGTTGCGAGATGTTGGCCTGTCGGGCGGGAAGAAGTTCCTCCATGTCGGTCACGCACTTCGGACCGGCCAACAGCTCCTCCAGAATGGCGAGCCGAGTTGCGTGAGAGAACGCTTTCAGCAGTTCCGCTGCGACACGTGGATCTGTCACCGACGGCATCACGCCTCCAGATTCGGACATTCGATATTCCGAATGTCTAATTCGTGGTGGAGGGCGAGTCAACTGCAGCCGTCCCCTCGACGGGGTGGCCGGACCGAGAAAGCCTCTTCAAGTGTTGCCGAGCATCGTTCGTAGACATCAGAGAGCGTGGCCCGGGGGAGAGGGAGGGACCATGGATTCGCGGGGAGCCGTGAGCTACGTTCCTGTCGTGGCGGGGGCGTGCGGTGGTGACCGGACAGCAACCGGCCGATCCCTGCACCGGCAGGGTGGCCCGGCCGAAGGCCACTCGCAAGCGGGTGGCACGCCCTGCAGGTACTCCTGTTCGCCCAAGAGACATGGGTTACAGCTGTACAAGGGACATGGGTGGCGCTTCGGGAGAGGAAAAGGGGCTCGATGACGATGCCCTGGCTATCTTGAAGGACTGCGTCCACCTGACCGAACTCGATGTGCGCAGCACCCGCGTCACAGAGAAGGGGTTGGAGATCTTCCGCGGCAGAAGCAACTTCACTTCGCTCGGGCTCGCGTACCTTCGTGTCACGGATTAGGGCCTGGAGATCTTCCAGGGGAACAAAGGCCTCAAGTCGCTGTTCCTCCACGACACCTTTCTGACGGACAAGGGGTTGAGCCTGTTTCACGATTGCAGGGAGCTCGGCACCCTCTGGATCGGCGGTACGCCCATCACGGATGTGGGGATGCTTCCATTCCGTGAATGCCGGTTCCTGAAATGGCTCGATGTCCGGGCCACCAAGGTGACCCGCGAGGGAGTGCAGACGATCAAAGCTGCACTCCCCGCCTGTCGCGTCGACTCCGACCCCGATATGCGGTAGCCTTTCGGCCGTCGGAAGTCATCATGCAGTGACCGGGCGTCGCATATCTCCGCTGTCGAATCGGCCATCCGCCCAGGGGAGGCGGAGAAGTCCGACGAGATGGGGCTGGCCGGCCGAAGGAATCTGTTCCCACTTGGCATTCTTCAAGAATCTCTGTCGCCACAGTCAAGGCTCTGGGTAACTCCAGAGCAGGACGCTTTCAACGGTACGGCCGGGCCCCGCAGCAGGGTCTGGCGTTGGGATCAAAGGACAGGCAATCCGATGAATTCTCCAGCGACGACCCCATCGGCCACATTGATGGTCGGACTTCTCCTCGCTCTGCAGGTCTCGCCGGCTCTCGCCGCCGAGCCGACCGCACTGATCGGACACCAGAAGTCGGTGGTCGACGTCGAGTTCGCGCGGGATGGCCAATCCCTCGCCTCCATCGCCGCGGATGGCGATATCATTCTCTGGGATCTGGCCGCGGGCACCGGACGCCGCGGCCCGAAAGTCCATCGCGACTTCTGGATCGGCGGAGCCTTTCTTCAGTTCACGAGTGAAGCCCGCCCGCTGCTGATGGCGGGCTGCGACACCAGCGGGTACGTGCTTGACCCGCAGTCGATCGCGATCGTCGCGGAGTGGGACGACCCCCGGACGATGAGGCAGTATTACCCATTGATCTATGTCGGAGGCAGGCGCTTCGTAAAGCGGGCCGAGGTGTTGGAAGCCGGTCAGCAGAAAGCCCTCTACCCGGTGGGCGAACGAAGTCCGCCGCTGTCGGCCGCTTCGCCGGACGGAAGCAAGTGGCTGACCGATCGAAACATTGCGGCTGGCGACAGGCAGATTCATGTGATCGAAGCGGCCACCGGCCGATTGCTCTGCGACCTGAAAGCCTTCACAGCGCGAATCAGCGGAATCGCCTGGGCTGGCAACAGCCGGGTCCTGACGCTCATCGATGGCGGCCAGTACGGCGGGAGCCTGATGTTGTGGGACGTCTCCGGCACCGGAAAACTGCTGGCAAAAGTCGATGTTCCCGGCGGTTGGAGGCTGACTGCGAGCGACGACGGAACGACGGCGGCTGTCGCACTCAGGCAAGGAAAGATCTCGCTGATCGAAGTTGGAGACAGGCAACTGCGCGTCCGATCGACGGTCAATGGGGGCCTGTGGAGTGTCAACGAACCGACCTTCGCGCTGTCCCGCGACGGAATGCGCCTGCTGGCCGGCAGCCCGTCGGACCCACGATGGCAACTCGTGGTCGTGGATGCCGTTTCCGGCAGGGAGATGCTGGTCTCCAGGCGGAAGCAGGACGATGCACTCCCGGAACTCGCCCCCGACGGGGAGTCTGTCGCCGTTGGCCATGCCGACGGCACGATCTCCCTGTTGCCGGTCGCAGCCGATCGGTCGCAACCGACCGGCGGGGCGCTGACCGGGATTCTCGATCGACCGCTCGATCAACCTGCAGCTCCGGGAATGCGCGACGGCTTTCGCAATTCGTTTCGCGGATTCAAGAACGGGACGATCGCCATGTCACGCGGCGGCGAAGTCATCGTCGTTGGCAACTGGCTTCCCGATTCGATCGCCTCGGTCACAAGCACCAACGAGGCCGCGAAGCATCTTCCGGTGTGGGAGACGACTTCCACAGGCCCCTGGAAGAAGGAACTCCCGACCTGGGCGGTCCTCGCGGACGGAACGGTTCTTGTCGAAGGGACGATTGTCGGAAGCGAAAAGATTCCCAACATCGTCAGCGGACGCATCAATCCAGCGACCGGTGAGTTCCAACTGAAGAAAAGACGCCATCTGCACTTCACGGCCATGCAGCCCAGCCCGGACGGCAAGGTGATGGCCGTACGGGCATGCGAGTGGAAGTACGAAAACTCCAAGCGGGTGCAGTTGCCGGCGTCGCTGATCCTGCTGGACATGCAGACCGGCGAAGTCCAGCGGACCCTCGCAACGGGCCTCGAGACCGCCACTCCCTGTCGCCTGGTTTTCTCCGGCAACAGCCAGCGGCTGGCGGTCCTGGAAAGCTGGAAGCTGCGGGTGTTCGAGACAACGACCGGAGAAGAACTTCCGCTTGCGGGAGACTGGAAGCCGACGCAGTTCTGGTTTCTGGACGAGGGGCGGATTCTCGCCCGGCGGGAGGGCGATGGATCGATCGTCGGCGTCGATCTCGACACCCAGGCGGAGGCCTTCCGCTGGAATTCCTCCACCGGCCAGTCCGGTCAGGTGACCGCCGTCGATCTCTCGCCGGACGGTCAGCTCGCCGCCGTCGGCGGGGTGACCGGGGACCTGACGCTGCGGAATCCACGGACCGGCGAAGTCCTCTATCGAGCGAGGCCCATGGAGCTCCCGATCGGTGGACTCGGCTTCTCACCCGATGGCTCGGTTCTCGCTGCGGCCGATGAACAGCGTCGGCTGATGGCATGGAAGATTGGCTCCTTCAAAAAGGACACCACATCCAGCGTCGTCGGCAGGCCGCGGGAGATCCGTGTCCAGAAGTGACCAGTCAGGCTCGCGTCACACGAATTGAGAGCCACGAAGGTGTCCCCCGCGATCCGGACGAACGGGCGGATAGACGAGCTTGTCGCTTCAATCGCGCCGGCATGGGTGATCCCGGTCTGCCACCCGTGCCCCCCGAACCCGCACATTTGATCGTCAGAATTCCTCCCCCTCACCTTTCTTCGAGGATGCAGTGCCCAACGAC
>JAEYWB010000736.1 GCA_023429275.1 Planctomycetota bacterium | reverse complement strand
GAAATAGGCGGCGAATTCGTTCCGCCCGCGGAGAATCGACTTCAGGGCGGTCCTCGCGGCGAAGTAGGGGATGAACGCCGCCAGCACGGCTCCCCTCAGAAGGGGGCCGCGGCAATAGGCCTCCTTGACCCGAAGCCAGAACCGCGAGAGCCAACCCTGGTCGTTGTAGAGGGCGATGAACAGCCTTCCGCCGGGCCGAACCCGCCCGGCGGCGAGTTCGATCCCTCGCCACATCGCTCCCGTGTGGTGGAGCACTCCCCACGAATAAACGACGTCGAACGTCCCGAGGCTGCCGAGAAACGTCTCGTCGAGCGCCGATCCGCGGAGGACTGTCCACTGCGGATCGTCGGGGAAGTAGCGGGTGCGGAGCTCGGTGGCGCAGGCGACGCTCTGCGGGTCGAAGTCGAACGAGACGACCGCGGCCCCGAGTCGACGGGCGGCAAGCGAGAAGAGACCGCTGCCGTTTCCGATGTCGAGGAATCTCTGTCCGGCGAGGTCGGTCACGCCCAGGGAGGTCCGAAGGGAGTCTCCCGCCCGCTCGATCCGCTCCGGCGTCAGGTGCGCGAGGAACGACGCCCAGTTCCGTCCGAACTCGAACCGCTCGCCGCGGCGGACTTCAGCCTCAAAGTCGGACACGCCGCTCACCATCCTCCGCTATCGAACGATCGGTCGTTCACCCCTGCCATGTTTCGCCACCGGGCGACACCGGGAGAGAATAGCCGGGTTGCCGCGAATTGCCGAAGGCCGTTGGACCTCCGCTTCACCTTTTTGAGTGGCAGTCCTAGGCTTTAAACAGGATCTGCTGTTGAGCACTCGCCCCGGTTTGAACCGGACGCTAGCGAGTTCCGGCTGATCCGCCTAACCCGCAGGAGTCGCGTGTCTGACCTGTCGTCCTCTACCGCATTGCCCCCCGAGCTGCAGGCGAAATGCGATGCTCTCGTTGCCCAACTTGCGTCGCTTGGCCGGGTGGCCGTGGCGTTTTCCGCGGGGGTCGACAGCACGGTCGTGGCCGCGGCGGCCCAGCGGGCCTGCGGAGATCGAGCGGTCGCGGTGACGGCGGTCAGCCCCAGCCTCGCCGCGGGAGAACTCGAGGAAGCCCGGCGGCTCGCGGAGCGGATCGGAATCCGCCACCGCGTCGTCACGACGGAGGAGTTCGAGGAGCGGGGCTACCAGCAGAACGCCGGGAACCGGTGTTACTTCTGCAAGAGTGAGCTCTACCGGCAGATGGAAGGGCTCGCCGATGAACTCGGCGTCGATGTGATCGTGAACGGTGCGAACCTCGATGACCAGGGGGACCACCGCCCCGGGATGGTCGCTGCCTCGGAACACCGCGTCCAGAGTCCGCTATTGGAGGCGGGCTTCACGAAGGAAGAGGTCCGGACCCTGGCGCGTCACTGGGAGCTCCCGGTCTGGGACAAGCCGGCGACCCCCTGTCTCTCGAGTCGTATCGCTTACGGAGTCGAAGTGACGGTGGAGCGCGTCCGCCGGATCGATGCGGCGGAAGCGTTCCTCCGCGAGCGGCTCGGACTGCGCGAGCTGCGGGTCCGGCTGGAAGCAGGCGAGCTCGCGCGGATCGAAGTCCCCGTCGAGGAGATCCCCCGCCTCGTCGCTCCCGAGAACCGCGGTCCGATCGCCGATAAGTTTTCGCAGCTCGGCTTCCGAAGCGTCACGCTCGATCTGCAGGGTTTTCGCAGCGGCAACCTCAACGCGCTGTTGCCGGTTGAGTCGCTGGTGAGTTTTCAGTCGTCAGTTGTCAGTTCTCAGTAAGAACGGGCCCAGAGGTCGTCGTTCTCTGGCTGAAAACTGACGACTGAAAATTCCACTCTCTCACCGCGTCGTCGTTCCTTCACCCGAATCGACGACCTGTTCGGGCGCTGGAACGGTCGCGTTGACGGTTACGATCTCGGACTGCTTCGTCGGCCGTCGGACGACGTACCACTGGGGGGCCTGCCGACGGATGCGGTTGATCGCCGCCACGTTGCACGCCCGGCCCGGCCAGGTGACGCTGATGGCGTTCCCGGAGTCGGTCCGGATTCCGCCGTCCCACCAGAACCAGCCCCCCGAGATGATCCCGACGAGCTCGTGCCGCTCGTTGAAGACCGGCCCCCCCGAGTCGCCTGGGAGGAGCGGAACGTCCGAGAGGATCTCGTCGGCGGTCGTCGGGGCGGAGGCGCTCGCCGAGAAGTGCCGGATGCAGCAGTCGAGCTTCGAGCCGCCGCCGAGGCCGGTGAACTCGAGCCGGTCGCCAGGCCCGGCGGGCTTCGCCGCGATTGCCGACGGAGTGATCCCCGCGGGAACCCAGACCCAGAGCATCGCGATGTCGCGTTTCTTGTCGGACTCGACCACGAGCGCCTTCTCGGAGATCCGGCCGTTCTTGTATTTGACCTCGACTTCGCGCTTCCCCTTGTCCGGCTCGACGACGTGGTAAGCCGTGATGCACAATCCTTCGAATCCCGAGCCGACCGGCTTGTCGCGGGCGACGTCGATGATGACGCCGGTCCCGATCCCGCCGCCGCAGGAGACCTGCACGATCGAGTCGTGGTGTCCGCCTGTCGTCGTCCACTTCCAGAGAGAGCTCTCCTTGCCGACCTGGGCCAGCGAGGCCGAGGGAAGGAGCAGGATCAGCGCGGCTGACAGCAGCAGGCTCGTCTTGTGACTGCACATGGCGTCACCTCATAAGGACAACGCAACCCGGCCGGCGTGGCACGCGGCATTGCGAAGACGTTGACGAAATCCGGAAGCCGAAGAGAGGTAGCGCGAGAGGTGTCGATCAGGCAGGGAAACGTCGCGGGACGGGAACCGAACCATCCGGAATTCTAGCGCCTTTCCTCCGCGGGCCTAGAGCGACTTCCCTGACATGAGCCTTCGGCGGCAGCTTCCGCCGAAGTCTTTCCCGATCTCCCGGCGCTCTCCCTCCCTGACGACACATTCGTGCCTCACGACTTCGTCAGCATTCTCGGCCCCGTGGGGCCGGTGTTGCGTCGGATCTCGGCGATCACTTTGTTCCGGGTGGATTCTCCGCAGGCTTCTGGACCGTCTGCAAGACCTCGCGGGCGACTGTGTCATTGATGGAGACGAAGCCCCACGTTTTCACGACCTTCCCGTCCCGCAGGGCGACGACCGTGATATCGGCCTCGCCGTTGATCCCCCATTCCGGCGGGCCTGCCGCCTCGCCCGTGAAGTCGCCGAGGTCGGTCCGTTCGAACTGGAGCGACATCTGGGCCTTCGGGAGATACTCCCGGGCGGCGGCGTGGTCGGCTGTGAGCCACACGGCACAGACGCGCCCCTCTTCGACCTCCTTGAGTCCGGTGTCCAGGGCCTTGAGGAATCTCGCTGTCGGGCGATTCCACTTTTCGGTCGGGATCAGGACGATCACGGTCGGCTTCTTTGCCCGGTGGGCGATCAGGTCGATCTCTTTGTCGACCGGCTCTCCCACCACGACGTGTGTGACGAGCGGTGTCGGGACGGATCCGGCGATCGGCCCCGACGTGACATCCCCCCTGGCGATCTCCGCGCCCAGGAGAAAAGCCGCGAACAGAATCCAGGTCGCAAGGCGGTTCATGGATGGCATCGTATTCGGCTCCCTTTCTGGCGAAGCGGTCAGGCTCCGCCGACAGACTCTCCTCCGCGCCGTCACGTTCTGGAGGCCGCGCCCGCGTGGACGTCGGCCTATCGACCCAGGGCCCCCTGGGCGGCAGACAGTTCTTTCTCCGCCTGCTTCAACTCGTCAAGCAGGGCCTCGATCTCCTTCGGATCGAGATCCTTCTTGTCCTTCAGGGCTTCCAGCTTCTCACGGACATCGGACAGGGTCTTGAGTGCGGCTTCGATCTTCTCGTTGGCCGCATTCGCCATGCGTCCGCCGGCCGCTCCTCCCGGCCCCCGAATTCGAATCCCGGGGGGACCGAACGCCTGGAACGGCAACTGGATGAGGTTCTCCTTGCCGTACTTCTCATAGAACTCCGCGGCCCGTTCGTCCTTCTTCTTGAGATCGTCAAGGTCCTTCGCGGTGTACTCCTTCGTCTCCTCCTTGCCGTCAACCTTCTCTTTGACCGTCATCCGGATGTTCTTGCCCGAGTCGTCCCGGATCTCGATCTGCCGGTCCCCTTCGGAAACATGGATCGTTCGCTGCCCGTTGACGTTCTGGACCGTGATGCGGGTTCCCCCTCCGATCTGCGGAATGAGATTCCGGTTGCCCGGGATCCGCCCTGGTCCTGGTTCAGTCTCCTCCTTGAGGGCAGAGGCCGCGGCATTGGCGACTTGAGGGAGCTTTGACTTCGACAGCTCCTTCAGGGCCGCTTCCGCCCCCTTCTTTCCCTCGTCCGAGCCGCCGGTCTGGATCCGCTTCAGGATCCGGATGCAGTTTTTGACCAGTTCCGGCTCTCCCTGTTCGGCCGCGTCGGCCAGAGGTTCGACCGCCGCGGCATCGAGCTCCACCAGCTCCGCAAC
>JAEYWB010000947.1 GCA_023429275.1 Planctomycetota bacterium | reverse complement strand
GTCTTGTCACTGACACTGATCAGGGCGCGGCGGGGATGGGCAGGCGAGCTCATGGCGATTCCAGTCAAACGATCAAAGGGGACCGATCTGTCCGATTCCCCAAACCGGAACAGTAGTGGTCCTCGCCCGCGAGATGAAGTGCTCGCCAGCTCCCCAGTCAGCAACTCACGGCTGACAAATCCGTGAAGACCAGAGCGAGTCAGGACTCCGCGCTGATGTCTTCCCCTGAAAGTACCAGCGACGTTGGCGAGTGGCGCGGCGGCAGACGGCAATATTCACAGCACTCTCGCGCGCGGCGACGAACGGCTCTCCGCGTTGCGGCGTCCATGCTTTACGCAGCGGGCGTATTGAGAAACCGACGGGCCTCGGCCTGGAGAACGGTGACCAGATGGTAGACCGCGAGGTAACGATCGTACTCGGAGCGTTCTTCCTCGCTGAGCAGTCCTAGATTCGATTTCTCCGCCAGGTCATCGATCCGGGCCTGAGCCTCCGGATCAGCGCGAAGATTCAACAACGTTCGAGCCGAGTCCTCGGTGAGGCACTTGGCGACCGGTTCGACAAGCTTTTCCAGTAACGTCGTGCTCATGTCATCCAATAATACACGGCGGTCCAACGGTCGTCACGGCTTTCCCGCCGCCCAGCGGGCGCCTTCGATGATGTGCTGCTTCCCGAAGGGGGTGTTCATCGAGCGGAGGTCATGGCCGAACTCGGTGTAGAAGAACCGGCCTCCTCCGAACTCGCGGACCCAGGCGATCGGATGGTCCTTGCCCATCGCTTTGCCGCCGCGCTGCTGGAAGTACGGGCGGACCGGCGGATAGGTCGACTCGTCGACACGCAGCAGCACGGTGACACCGGGAAGGCCGGTCACCGACTTGTCGTGGTTCGTCCAGTCTGCTTCGTACCAGAAGGTCGCCTCCTGCCCCTTCACGGCGGGATGACCGGCCGCCGAGGGCTCGACGACGACCCGGGCCTTCTCAAAGGCGGAGTCGCTGTTGAAGTCGCAGCCGGCGAGCTCATAGAACCAGGTCCACTCGGTCTGGTGAACGAGCGCCGCGTGGAGGGCGACGATTGCCTTCCCCTGCTTGTACCAGTCCTCGATCGCCTGCCGCTGCTGGGCGGTCAGCAGCGTCGTCAGCTCGTTGCAGTTGTTCATCAGGAACAGGTCGTACCCGGCGAGCCGTTCCTTCGTGAGGTCCGCCGGGGTCTCCGTGACGTCGACCTCGAAGCCAGCGGCCCCGAGCGTCCGGACAAGCCAGCCGTTGCACCTGGGGATCTCGGGGTGGCGATACCAGCCGGTGCCGGAGAAGAGGAGAACCCGGGTCGCGCTCGCGGCAGGTTCGGAGGCCGGAGCTTGTGCGGCGAGCGGCAGAGCACTCAAGCCGAAGGTGGCCGCAGCCCCCAGCATCAGGGCGCGTCGGCTCGACTGGTATTGCGTCATCGCGCTCCTCCCAAACGACAGGTGACTTGCGGGACTCGTTCCGGATGCAGCGGGGAAATCGGAACGTGACTCCGGTCGGGCTGCCACCTGGTGTTGGTCAGGCGACAGATCCGGCGTCGACGTCCTCAGGTTCTGGTTCGAGGGGGACACGGCAATCGATCAGCGACCCGAAGGTCGCCGCGAAAACGAATGCCGCCGCATTGACGAAGAAGACGACGTTCCAGCCCGATTTCCATTGCTGCATGATGATCATCGACAGCAGCGGCGCGAGTCCCGCCCCGAAATTGCCCCACATGTTGCCCCAGCCCAGCAGGGAGCCGACGTGCTTTCCGCCGGTGTCCTGTGCGAAGGCCCAGGTCGAGGGAATCCCCATATCGGTCGAGAAGGCGAAGAAGGTCAGCATCCATGTGACCAGCCAGGGATCGTTCAGGAACGGGCAGGCGAACAGTGCCATCGCCCCGACAAGCTTGGAGGGCCCGAGAAAGATCCCGCGTCCCCATCGAAGTCCCCATGTATGGGTCAGCCGATCGGTCAGCCAGCCGCCGAGGAGCATGCCGGTGCAGCCCCCGACGAGCGGCATCGTGGCCATCAACCCCCGCTCTTCGACCGGCACATGGAACTGCTGCGAGAGGTACTCGGGCATCAGCGTGATGATGAACGTCCAGCCGACGTTCACGCCGAACTGCATGAGTGAGCTGAACGCCACGTTCGGGCTGAGGAGCATCAGCCCCCAGGGGACCGGCGGCGGGGAGGAAGGGGCGGTCCGGGGGCCGGCGTTCCCCTGAATCAGCGCCACCTCTTCCTCATTGCAGCCGGGATGCTCGCTCGGCCAGTCACGGACCATCCCCCAGAAGATCATCCCCACGATGACTCCGGCAGCACCGAAGATGAAAAGTGTCGGCCGCCACCCTTTGACGTGCAGCTGCTGGATCGTGTCCGGGTAGGCCTTCTCGATGAGCAGTCGGTTGAGACGCTCGAACTCGACATCCGTCCGCTTGTCGGGCGGGATCTTCTCGATGGCGGTCGCGTCGGACGAGAGCCGTACTCCCTTCGGAATCGGCCCGATGTCCGTCCGCGAGCGGATGAAGTCATTGAACGCCGTCACGACGCTCTCGACCTGCTGTTCGGACGGAACCGGCGGCTCGGGAAGGGCCGACTTCGCCGAGTTGGCCTTCTCAGTCGCCGCGGCGAATTCGGCCTCCCGCGCGTCCCAATCACGGCGCAGGATCGCAAAGCCATCCGCCGGGAAACGCGAGCGGAGTCGCTCCGCGAGAATCGGCCGGAGCGGGTCAGCCGCCTGGCCGGAAGTCTCGTCCAGCACCCCGCGAACCAGCTTGGTCGGATCCAGCACGTCAGAGGTGCGGACTTCCGTCGGCGTCGACATGGGGACGCACCAGACGATGAGCCACGCCGTCAGCAGATTCGCTCCCGCCCCGCCGAACCGCCCTCCGAAGGCGACCAGGCTGTTCGCCGTCGCTCGAAAATCCTCCGGAACCCATCGCTTCACCAGGATCGCCAGCGTCGGATAGGCGCCCGCCTGGAAAAGTCCGAGAGCGAGGCGGGCCGAGACCAGCGTCCAGAAATCGGTCGCCATCGCGATCAGGATCCCGAAGAGCGACCACGTCACGAGGTAGACGACCATCATTCGCCGCGGCCCATACCGGTCGCTGAACCAGCCGGTCGGGACCTGGCCGATGGCGTACGCCCAGAAAAAGACCGACAGCGCGAGGCCGAGCTGAGTGGGAGAGAGCCGGAGGTCTTCGCGAATGTAGGTCGCCGCAACCGCCAGGCAGACTCGTTCGAGATAGAGAAGCACTGCCGCCAGCGTCGCCGCCGCAATGATCAGATAACGAACGTTTGTGGCACGTGACGGCGCAACGGCCGGGTCGGCAAAACTCATAAGGGCAGGTTCCGTCAGGCGGAGTAGCGCGCGCCCGACCATGGGAACATCTTGGAAGATGAATGTCTATTCACCGATGCGTTTCTTCTTCCGAGCGGAATCGGAATTGTCCGGTCTCACACAGAGGATGGGTCCGGAATCGTGGATCCTGCGTGCCGCGGCCTTCGTCCGGCTTCCGTCCGCAGATGACTGGACCTTTCGGCCTGGCCGGCCGCTCAGCGCATCCCCGGTTCCGCCCGCTGGCGTTCAATATCGTTGATGTCCTGCTTGCGGATCTCCTCGGCTCGAAACTCGTCGAAGCCTTCTGAAGTCGGCAACTGAATCAGGACTGATGTGCACTCATCGAAGCGGAGCGACAGATTCCGGAATTCGCATCCGAGCACATGCCCGCCGATCTGCTGATCTTCGCTAAGGAAGTGCCAGTGATAGCCCGAGACGTTGAGCGTCCCGATCCACGATGGGCACCGCAGCCCGATCAGCGTTCCTCGAATGCCTCGATGTTTCCAGGTCGCCTGATTCTTGACGACGTCAACCAGCGTCCGGAACGGCGGCGACTGCGCAGGGACGCTGCGGAGGGACAGCTCCCGGAACTCACCGTCGATGCGCAGGGCGTAGGGAGAGTTCCTGCGAGGAAGCTGGCGTTCGAGCTGCTCGTCCAGCTCCTCGAGAGTCGTCGCCGACAGGGAGTCGATCCGGCCATCCTCCCGAAAGAACTTGACCGCGGCGAACGGCGTCCTTCCCTCGAGGTC
>JAEYWB010000895.1 GCA_023429275.1 Planctomycetota bacterium | reverse complement strand
CTCCTCCGGAGCCCGTTCAGATCTCGGCCGACCTCGCCTGGCAAAACGCGGTGGCGTTCGGCGTCCGGTCGGAGAACGGCGTCCTGCGAATCTCGACACAGAACAACGTCCTGATCGCCGATCCGGTGAACGTCCCGGTCGGAACGGGCCGGTTCCGCGCCCGTCCGGAGATCCCGCTCGACCGCGAGCCGCTCACCGCCTACCTCGGGCCCGGGCCGATCCTTGAGGACGTCGCCCTCACTGAAGAGATGTGCCGCACCTGGCTGATGTACGTCTCCCCGCTGATGTCGAACGCGACGGCGGTGGAAGGCCGGTTCGGCCTCCATATGGACAGTGCCGTCATCCCGCTGAACGGTCCCGGCCAGGGTCTCGCGACGGGGAAGCTGCTGATGCAGGAGGGGCGAGTCGGCCCCGGCCCGATCGCCGACGAGATCCTACGCGGCGTCGGGACGATCGTGCAGGTCGCCGGCCGGCAGCTCAATCCCGACGACATGGTCTGGATGAACATGCCCCGCCAGGAGATTCCGTTCCAGATGAAGGACGCCCGGGTGACTCACGGCACGATGACGTTCCTCGTCGGTGGCGGCGTCATCGTGACCAGCCAGGGCTCGGTCGGCACGGTGGACCGGACGCTCGACCTGCTGATCGAGTTCCGCCTTCCGGAGGAATGGCTCAACCGCGGCCCGATCCTCGCGGCGCTCAAGGGTGAAAAGCTCCAGATCAAAGTCGGGGGCACGCTCCACAAACCGCAGGTCGACAACAAGCCGCTGCTGGAGTTCGGCAAGCGGGCGGGGATCAAGGCGGGAGTCGGCGCGATCTTCAAGATCCTGGAAAACCGCCAGCGCCGCCGCGGGCCGTGAGCCACGGGTGTCAGCCGAATCGACAACAATCGCCAGGCAAAGGTGCCCGGGGTCAGGTCGACGCAAGCGACGACAGACTGCATCGACACGCAGTTGACAGCGAGCCCCGGCAACCTGCGCCAGCGACGCGTCACCTCACGACTGGAACGTCGTCAACGCTCGGCTGGAGGCTACGCTACGCTTCATTGCGGCCAGATGGATTATCGCAATGAAATGAGGACTTCCATGCAAAACACCTGCGGTGCTCGCATCAAATGTGGTACCCTGCCGGGAGCAATCAACTCAGCGAGAGTCTTCAGAAAGCGATCTTATGCCGATGCCAACTAACTCAGAGCCGCTCTCGAAGGACTCTGCGGCCGAGCGCGAGGAGATCGAAGAATTCGCGGATCGGCGAGTTCAAGCTCGGGGCGCTCGTACGTATCAAGATACTTATTCGCGCGCCGAGATTCTGAAGCAGTCTCGGAAGACCACCGCTGACATCCTGGCACTGCTGCATCGGCCTCCCAAGAATCCGGTAAAAGACTGGGGTGGCTCCGTTCCCCTTCCCAAGCAGAAAGAATTCGAAGCGGAGACACGAATGTCGATCATCCGCGACCGCGCGATAAGGGACGTCATGCGGGGACGTCCACCTTCCTATCGCTGAGAGGCACCTGCACCAGGTCCGAACGCGACGGCGATCAGGGTCACGCCGTCTCATCTCGGCCCTTCCATCGCCTACGCCGATGGGCGATATAGCGATAGGTCGTCCAGGGAACCTGCGCAACTTGCCTGGGACAAACGTCGTCAGCCGAAGCTCGAAACCAGTCGTTCGAAAGCACGTCGGGAACAGAATCCGTAGAGTCGACGTTTCAAAACGCTTCCCGGAGATGGGGGCAACCAAGGGGCCGGTCTCAACTCCCGCAGGGAAGGAATCCCCCACACAAGGGGTCGCCCTGCCGCGAGTTCGTCCGCGACGCACCGAGCGGTTTACCTGACACCGCCTTCTGTAAGCGGAGCTCAGATGTCAGAGCGAACCAATTGAAGGCGTTCACGCTCTAACTTCTCCGCGAATGGCGCGGAACGCTCCTCAAACCGCAGCCACAGCTCGGTGTCGGTGACAACAAATGCACCAATGTTTTCGTCGACGCTCAGCAGCGCCTCAGACTTCACACTCTTCCACTTATTGCTTTCGCACTCAGCACCAAATTTGGCGGTGAATGCTTCTCGGATGTCATCGATTCTTTCAGCGTCGAACCCGCCTGTCAGGCTGCAGAGGACTCCATCGACAAACCGGAATACGATCGAATCGATTGAGACAGTCCCGATCGTGAATATGTAGGGGTCCAGCGAGACGCCGTAAACTTCCAGCTGAAGGGTGGGATCCCAACCGAATTCGCTCAGATCCTTAATATCGGATCCAAGAAACATCCTTCGCACCTCGGAGGGCAGGGACTGCCCCAGGACGATCGATTTCAACGAAAACCGGGGCGTAACGTCAGACATGAATGAGTCGATGAGAGTCGAGTCGAAGACAACTGAATTCTGCCGAGGGGCGATCTGCCCGCCTATGCGCGGATCAGTCGTTCGCCTCGTCCGAGTTCGGTAGCCTGTGGGTTCCGCACGCCGCTCAGCCAGGTCGCGAGGCGGTGAGAAGGTCGATGAAGAATGCCAAAAGGAGTGCGGAGAATCGCCGTGGCAGAGCGCCCCCCCTTCGGCCGTAACCAGGCAGGCTGCGAGGTTTTGCCCCGCAGCCGATAGCGATTGACGTTCGGCCCCGCGCCTCGCCGATTGCCTGCGGTCCAGCAGGCGGGACAGCCAGAACGACGCATCTCGAGATGCACTGGCAATGGATCAAACGAAATCGCGGTCTTGCAGACTCATGGCGGCACTGGCGCGAAGGCCGTCCACTCCGCCCATCAGCTAAGAGCTCTCGTGCCCAGGGAGGAGATTCGATACTTCCCCTCCACGGCGAGTTCGACGTAACCCCGCCGGAGGAGGCGGTGCAACGCAATCTTGCCTCGCGGCGGGCGATTCTCGCCCTGTAATGACTCCGACCACGCATCCAGCGAAAGCGGCGCAGGAGAATCTGCCGCACAGCAGAGCATATCGAATTCGTCGTAGTTCAGTCGTTCCGCCGTGTCCATCATCCAACCTGACTTCCTGTGTCCCGCCAGCACGACACCAACGGCAAAGTGACCGGAGGCAGAGGCGTAGACGTGTCTTGCTCAGCTTTGCGCCGATCACGGCGAAGCTGCTTGTCCTCCGACTTCCTCTTCTTCTGCTGCTCACGCTGGCGTTTCGCAAACGTGTCTTGCTGCCTGGCCATAATGGCGCACTCTCAGAGGCATCGAAGGTTCGTCAAAAATGGAACCACGCGTGTCCGGCCCAAGGACCGGGACACGCTGCTTCCTGCCGTCGAGGGCACCTTAGTAGCGGCCGCCCCGGAAACCGCCCCGATCACCCCCACGGCCTCCGCCGCTTCCGACCGGACGGCTTTCCCGAGGACGAGCCTCATTCACCGTGAGGGACCGGCCTTCGACGTCCTGGCCGTTGAGAGCGTTGATTGCAGCATTGCCCGCCTGGCTGCTGGTCATTTCAACAAACCCGAAGCCCTTGGACCGTCCGGTTTCCCGGTCCATGATGACCTCCGCGGAGCGGACTTCACCATGTGCGCCAAAGAGCGTCTCCAGCGACTGATTGGACGTGTTGTAGGAGAGGTTTCCAACGTAAAGCTTCATTAAGCACGTTTCTTGAGAACGTCGCGCACAGAGAGACCGTCTTCAAAGAAACTGAGAGCTGGACGAGACAGAGCATGGGCCAGCGCCAAGTGGGCCGGCCATTCATCCAGCGTTGCTGCGGAGTGAGGTGATGGAATCCTAGCAGGTTGCGAAGACCGCCGGGACATCAAACGGGAAAGTTTCCTGGAATCTTCCAGTTGAAGATCGTTTGTCCGTCACCAGTTCCCATGAGCCGGCGGGGTGGCAATGTCGGAAAGCCTGAACCGTGTGTCATTGGCTGATGGTGCCTCCCAAACGCGGCGCAAAGGTCTCGAGAACCGCGTTCAGCACATTCAAGGACGATCCGCTTCGGGTCGTCGTGGCCGAGGAGACGCGGGCGCCGATAGACCCAGAAAGGGAGGAGATACGCACCGAGTGCGTATTGACGACTCCACGCCTGTTCCTCGCGATGCCTTCCATCCCCGTGACCTCGATGTGATCCAGACTCTTCTTCCTTTGGAACGCCGGTAGCCCGAAGCGGCAACCTGTGCTGCCCCTCATAAGTCGGGAGGATGTTCCTTCCGGACCGACACAAGCCGCTGCCCGACTCCGCGCGGAGTGGCGACGTGGAGGGGGGCGTCGCGCCCGGACGAACAGGAATTTCGGTTCGGGAATCACCGAGCCCGACGCGACTCAACCAGAAAACTCGTCCCTCCGTCCCTTCGTCCCGATTCGCCGACGCGGTCAGGTGGCCGGAATGCCGCGCCCGGCGTCTCGAAAGGGAAACCGGCGCGGGAGTGCCTCTTGTCCGTACTATCCGTGGCGTCCTTGCTATCCGTGGTCAAAAGCCTTCCACGATGTGCCACCGGTTCAGGATCGACTCCGCGCGGCGGGGTGGCAGGGGCGAGAACTCCACTTCGTGTTGCGCCCGGCGTCTGTTGCAGACATGAGATAGGGGTGGCCGGGGCGACGGAGAGGCGGGGAACGAATGAAACCGTTTAGCCGCGACGCGCCAGCGGAGCGCGGCAAGCCGCAGGGGTGGCTGGAATCGTAGCGTAGCCCCCAGCCAGGCGTGGCCGGGCCACCGAGGGGACATCAACCGCCCGGCAGGAGCGAGTCGGAATCGCGCTGGGGGCAATTTGCCGGTGCCCCTCTCATCCGAGATCATGGCAACGTCCGATGCGTCTCGCGGGCGGGTGGCCAGGGCGTCGGTGGACGAGAAGCCACTTTCGACAGGCCACACAGAGTGCGCGATGCAGAAGTGGGAGCGATCGTCGCCCCGGCAAGATGTTGCCGAGCGAGCCGACCGAGAGGGGACAGCGAGGCCTGAGCACGCTCCAGATCGAAGGTTGTGCAACGCTTGCCGGGGCGAGGGGCGATCCAGAAT
>JAEYWB010000884.1 GCA_023429275.1 Planctomycetota bacterium | reverse complement strand
GTCCGACGGAACGCAGTACTATCTCGCCGAGGCGGGAAACGTGATCTGCGTGGCGAACTTCGGCGACGCGATGATCGACGTGGCGATGAAGAGCACCGCGTCGAACGACAGCGGGCTGGAGTTTGAGCCCTACACGGAGCGGCTCCCGAAGACCGGCACCGAAGTGACGATCGAACTGAAGCCGGTGCTCGCGAAGTCCGAAGAGACGCCCAAGTAGTCGCACGACGCGGCGGGTGGGCGCTGATCAGCCGTCACGGGCGAGCGTCCGGATCAAGCCTCGTCGTTCGCGTTCCACCGATGGCAGCCGCATCGGCCCCGGATACTGGCGCGTTCCGGCAGACGGGTCTCAGAGTGTCCGGGCCTTCAGTGGCATCGGCATCTGCTCCTGTTTCAATCGACGCAGGGCCGCCGCGGCCGACTCCCGGACGGTTGAGTCGTCATCCGACAGCAGCGTTTCGATCCCCTCGATCTGGTCGGCCGACGCCGTCTCGGAGATGAGCTTCATCGCCCGGTGACGCCGCTCGGGGTTCTCACGGGAACGCTGCGAGCGGACATACGCAAGAAGCGGCGCCGCTCCGGCCGGGCCGAGCTCCCGGATCTGCTCCTCGTAGAGATAGCTGATTTTCGTTTCGCCGATGACCGCCAGCATGGAATCGAGCCGTCCCTGAAGCTCCGCATCGTCGGGCGGCTTCCGGGCAAGCAGCGGCATCTGCCAGCTCGTCGCGGCGAGGGGATCGGTCCGGAACGCGACCTCGTCCGGACGGCCATTCGCCATCGTCATCGCCTCCCCCTTGCCGATCGAATAGGTGGAGTTCTCGCAGGTCACGGAGAGCGAGGGACTCGTGAGAGCCAGGCACGTCGCCTGGGAGTCCTCCACCTTCCACTGCATTTCGGACGAGCTGGGGCAGCTGAACGTCGCCAGGGAAATCCGCTCCCTGGGAGGAGCCTCGGGAACCGTCTGCGGGGGAAGCTGAACATTGAGAGCGCACTGCCGGGCCGCCTGCCCCCAGAGCTGCCCCCGGACGAGTTCGACCTTTTCGAGCCGGTGGACGACCACCTCGGTTTCCCGGTTGAGACGGAGCGTCCCCTCGCACGACGTCAGCACTTCGCAGAGCCCTTCGCCGCTGGTCCGCAGCCGGCAACCCTCCTCGAGGTCGACGCTCGCCGAGGCCTGCGGCAGAGCCACCCAGCGGTTGTCTCCGGGACGCATCACCTCGACGCCCCCGACCGCCACGGCGACCTTGGCGACTTCGATGGTGGCGGAACTTCGCGACGGCGAGCCCGGTCCGCGGAGCAGCACCAGCAGGGCGACCAGGGCAAGGCTCGAGAGCAGCACCCCCCCGAAACCACGAGAGCCCGATTGAGCCGTGTGGCGAGCAGGGGCAGGCAACGTCACCAGGGAGGCTGTCGAGGCCGCCAGTCGCTGATCGAAAGCGGAAAACGTTCCTTCGAGGCTTCCGGGCGTGAGCCGGCCACCGAGGAGGGTGTCGAGCTCCTGAAGCTCTTCGAGCGCGAGGCGGCAGTCGGGGCACCCGGCGAGATGGGCGCGGATCGTCTCTTCCTCGAAGCGGGTCAATTCGCCGTCGAGGAGTGCCGAGAGCTGCGATGAGCATTCGTTACAGGTCATGGCAGGCCCTCCTCTCAGGAAGCAGCCGTCGCCGGAGGATCTCCCGCCCGCGCGCCAGGCGCTCGTTGACGGTCGCCCGCGCGACCCCCAGCCACTGCGCCAACTGGTCGTACGTCATGTCTTCAAAGTAATGCAGGAGCAGCACCTCCCGGATCTCTTCGGGGAGCTCGGCAATCACCCCCATGAGCCGGTCCCGCTCTTCCCGGGTCTCCGCAAGTTCGGCAGCGACCGCGACGCCGTTCCCCTGCAGCCCCGCGTGCGAATGAAAGTCCGCCGCCGAGCCGATCGGGACTTCCCGATTCCGGCGGGGGGCGCGGAGACGGTCGGCGCAGACGCGCGTCGCGATCGTCCGCATCCAGGGGCCGAACAGCTCGACATTCTGGAGTTGCGCCAGTTCGACGTATCCCCGGAGCAGGGCTTCCTGGGTGGCATCTTCGGCGTCGGCGAACGAGGCCAGCCGGGCACTGCAGAGCGCCAGGAGGCGGCGAAACCAGCGGCGCGCAAGCTGGCCGTAGGCCGCACGCTCTCCGGCAGCCGCCTGGCGAACCAGTTCCGCGTCTGGTGTCTCCAAACGCCGTTCCTTGAGTTTCGAAGTCCTGCCGACTGGCGGCCTCCGCGGGTCTCCGTCGGCTGGCTTCCCAATGGGGAACCTACCGGGTGGAGACGGAGGAATCAGCCCGGCAGGCTGGCCGAATCCGCACGGATTCGAAAACCGGCGGCAATCCGCAAGAAACAGCCAGCCCTGCGCGGCGGCGATCTCCGTCTTCTTCGGCGGTCCCGTGCCGTCGAGTTCCTCCCGTCCGTCGGAGAGCCAGGCCGGCCGAGTCACGTTCCGAAACCAGAAGGAGGGGGAGACATGAAACGCACCGCATTATCGCTCGTACTGGCAGGGATCGGAGGGATGGCCATGCTGGCCATTGCGGCCTCCCCCAATCTCAGGAACTCGCCTCCTCCGGAGGCCGCTTCCATCGTCGCCCCCAATGAGGACCTCGTCGTCCACGAATGGGGAACATTCACGACCTTCTCGGGATCGAACGGAGTCCATCTCGAGTTCCGGCCGCTCGCTGCCGCCCAGCGCGATCTCCCCGATTTCGTCTGGGATCGATCGACCGGCAGCCCCATGCAGATGTTCTCGAAGAGCTACATCCGCTGCCGCGTCCGGATGGAGACGCCCGTCACGTACTTCTACACCGACCGGGAGCGGACGATCCGGGCGAGTGTCGGTTTCCCGCAGGGGCTGCTGACCGAGTTCTATCCCCCGGTGAAGGCCATGGCGCCGCCGTTCGACGCTGCGGCCGCCCGCGGCCAGGGTGAGAAGATCGGGAACTCGAGCCTCGACTGGGGGCAGATCCGCCTGATTCCGGCGAAGGCGTTTCTCCCTCAGGTCGCTAGTGAAGGGGATGCCCGGTGGCTGCAGGGGCGGATCCTCGAGAACATCTGCCTCCCGGGCGATGGCCATTATGCCGCGGCCCGGGCGACCGACTCGGCTCTCGTGCTCTCCGAGCATCAGGGACAGAAGCACCTCGAAAAATTCCTGTTCTATCGCGGGGTCGGCAAGTTCGATCTGCCGGTGCAGGTCGAAGCGGGAGAGGACGGGGAAATCCGCGTTCACAATCGGGACGGCCAGGCGATCCGGTCTGTCTTCCTGCTGGAATCGCGAGAGCGTCAGCTCCGGATGTCATCGCTCGACCAGATTGCCGCGGGCGAGACGGCGGTCATGAGCCGGCCCCAGCCATTCGGTGGGAGCGACATCGGCGAGGCGATGGTCCGGGCTCTGGTCCGGGAGGGGCTCTACGAGAAGGAGGCGAGGGCCATGATCGCGACCTGGAGCAACTCGTGGCTGCTCGAAGAGGGGACCCGCGTGTTCTACATGGTTCCGCAGAAGGTGACCGACACGCTCCTTCCGCTCAAGATCGAGCCGGCGCCGAAGGAGACTGTCCGCGTCCTCGTCGCCCGGCTCGAGGTGATGCGGGCCTCTGACGAGAAGCGGATCCTGGAAGTGGTGAAGCAGAGCGCCGCGGCCCGCCGCGCCGAGCAGGAGAAACAGAAGGGGCTGCCGCAGCCGACGCCAATCAGCCTCCCGATCCCCGAGGAAATCACGAAGCTCGGCCGCCTCGCGGAACCGGCGCTGGTGCGGGTCGAGGCAATCTCGCGCGAGCCGGCCGTCCGGACAGAAGCGGAGATGCTGCTCGATCAGCTTCGCCGTGAGAACAACCCGCTGTGACAGGGATGTTGCCGTTCGCTCCGCGAAAGGGCGTTCCTTCACGGAGCGAAAGAGGACTTTCCTGAACTAGGCCCGGACGACGCCCGCCCCTTCCATTTGTTCCCACGCGGCAGCGAGCGAGCCGTTCACGTCGATCCCGCAGCAACTCTCTTCGATCACCGTCACGTCGAACCCGAGGCGGCGACCGTCGAGAGCCGTGTAGGCGACGCAGAAGTCGGTGGCGAGGCCGACGACAAACAGCTGGGTCAAGCCTCGCTCCCGCAGGTAGCCGGCCAGCCCCGTCGGCGTCTCGCGGTCGTTCTCAAAGAAGGCCGAGTAGCTGTCGATCTCGTGGTGATACCCCTTGCGGATCACGAGTTCACAGTGCGGGATCTTCAGCTGCGGATGGAACTCCGCCCCTTCGGTCCCCTGCACGCAATGGTCCGGCCAGAGGATCTGGGAGCCATACGGCAGGTCGATCCGGTCCATGGCCTTCCGGCCGGGGTGGGACGAGGCGAACGAGAGGTGGTCCTCGTTGTGCCAGTCCTGCGTCAGGATGACGTGAGCGAACTTGCGGGCGAGCTTGTTGATCCGCGGAACGATCAGGTCGCCTCCCGGCACCGCGAGCGCTCCGCCGGGGCAGAAGTCGTTCTGGATGTCGACAACGAGCAGGACGCGGTTTTCCGCCGGAGTCGCCGGCCGCAGCACGCGTCCGGCCCGGACGGCCGGGATCAGGGTCGAGGTCCCGGCATCCGCGATGATGGTCGCCGGCGCCAGCTTCGCTCCCGTCTCGGCGGGGCGGCTCAGGGCGCGAATCGACTCGATCAGGTCGGTATAGGTCTGCGGCCGCTGCTCGGGACGCTTCGAGAGCATCCGCGAGACCAGTTCCTCGACTTCGATCGGAACGGAGGAGGGGAGCGGAACCGGGTCCGTCTCCTCGACCTGCTTGAGCATCGAGAAGAACGAGTCTCCCTCGAACGGGGGACGGCCCGTCAGCAGGTGGTAAAGCGTCGCTCCGAGCGAGTAGATATCGGCCCGATGGTCGACGGCGCTCGCGTCGCGGAACTGCTCGGGGGACATGTACTGCGGCGTCCCCATGACGGTGCCGGCCGCCGTCTGGACCGTCACCATCTCATGGGCGGCCAGGACCTTGGCCAGCCCGAGGTCGACGAGCTTGGGCTGCCCGGCCGCCGTGAGCAGGATGTTCGCCGGCTTGATGTCGCGGTGAATCAGCCCCGCCTGGTCGAGGGCGTCACGGAGCGCCCCCGCGAGCGACTCGATGATCTGCAGCGCCCGGGGGACGGGAAGCGGACCGCTCTCCTGCAGGCTGGAGGCGAGGGTCGGCCCCTCGACCAGCTCCATGACGATGTAATAGTGACCGTCCGACTCCCCGCAGTCGAAAACGCGGACCACGCCGGGATGGCTCAGCCGCGCCGCGAGCCGGGCCTCCCGCAGGAACCTCTCGGGGATGTTCGACTGCCGCGCGAGATGCGGATGAAGAAACTTGATCGCGACATCGAGGTCGAGGTCCCGATGCCGCCCGCGGTAGACGACACCCATCCCCCCTTCACCCAGCCGGGCGAGGATCTGGCAGCGGCCGACTGTGGCCAGTTTCAGATAAGGATCGTCGGACATGGACAGTCGCGTTGCGGTCTCGATGGAAAGTGATTTGTACTCCCTGGGCTCTTCGCCGTCAGTCAGCCAGGGGCAGCGCCCGTCACGATCCTCCGCTGTGCTGCCTGGTGTGACGGATGTATCAGACACAGAGGGGACAGAGATCACAGAGAGTCATCGTGAGATCCCCGCTTTCCTGTCGAAGTCCTTACGTCCTGAACATCAGGGTTACCCCGCAGCGGCGAACCAGGGGTGATGCCGATTCGAAACACGACCCCACCAGACGGGGTTCCGCGACTCCCTCGCGAGCCGGATCGCCCCATCGGACACCCGGCCTCTGTTTCCTCTGTATTACTAACCATCCGATTCTTGTTCAGCATCGCAAGTTTTCTGGGAACGCCGAAGGCGTTACGCCGTAAAGCCCAGTGT
>JAEYWB010000871.1 GCA_023429275.1 Planctomycetota bacterium | reverse complement strand
CTACTTCTGGGCAGCGACCTGGTTCTTCAGGCCGGCGATGTAGGCGAGCGTCACGTTCAGCAGTTCCTTGTTGTAGCCGTTCTCCGGGAAGAACTCCGTCTCCTTCTTCTTCTCGAATTCTTCGTCGTCCGACTTGTCGGCGTTCGGATCCTCGAACTCCTTGTCCTGCTCCCGTTCCGCCTTCAGCGTCGCCTCGTTCAGGGAGACCGTCTTGCGGCTCTTCCGCTCGAGGTAGCGGGTGATCGCCTTGTTGACCTTTTCCAGGTCCTTGTCGCGTGTCACCCGGGCTTCGCTCGCCTTCTGCAGCGCCGCGACGAGGCTTGGCGGGACGAGGCGGTTGTCTGTGTGGGCGGCCGGCTGGATCTGGTCGAACGGCAGGGCGTTGTCGAGGAACGCCTCTCCCTGGTCGAGATGATCGAGCAACGACGGCAGGACGACGTCCGACCGGACGCCGCGGTTCTGCGTGCTGTCGCCATTGACGCGGTAGAACTGCTGGATCGTCAGCTTGAGCTTCCCCCGGTCCTTCGCGCTGAAGATCCGGAACGGCTCGTTCGTGGCGACTTCCATCAGGTTCTGGACGGTCCCCTTGCCGTGCGTCGTCGTATCGCCGATCACGAGGCCGCGGTGATAGTCCGCGATGACTCCCGCGAAGATCTCCGAGGCCGAGGCCGAGAGACGGTTGCAGACCACAACCAGCGGACCGTTGTAGAGAACGCCCTGCAGTTCGTCATCGAGAGCCCGGACGCGACCGTTGGGTTCCTTCACCTGAACGACAGGACCTTCGTCGATGAAGTGACCGGAAACCTCGATCGCCTCGCTCAGGGCTCCCCCGCCGTTGTCGCGGAGATCGATGATGACGCCGTCGACACCTTCACGGTTGAAGTTCTGCAGGACCACTTCCAGGTCCTTCGCAGCGCTCTTGAAGTTCTCGACGCCTCCCTGGGCACCCTCGAAGTCACGGTAGAACGAAGGCAGGCTGACGACGCCGATCCGCCCCGGACGACCGGTGCGGCTGACGGTATCGATGATCTCCCCGCGGACGGCCCGCTCCTGGAGTTCGACCTTGTCCCGGGTGATGTTGTAGATCTTGTTCTCGCCACCCGCTTCCGGCTTCACCTGCAGGCGGACGATCGTCCCGCGCTGACCGCGGATCTTGCGGACGACATCGTTCAGCTTCGCCTCATAGATATCCTCGATGTCGCCGCTGGCACCCTGGCCGACGCCGAGGATCTTGTCCCCGACCTTGAGGCGGCCATCCTTCGAGGCGGCCCCCCCCTTGACGATATCGGCGACGATCGTGAACCCGTCGTCCGAACGGAGCGCCGCGCCGATGCCGTCGAGGCTCAGCCGCAGGTCAATCTGAAAGTTCTCCCAAGACTGGGGAGACATATAGGTCGAGTGAGGGTCAAAGCACTGCGTAAAGGCGGTGAGGTAGAACTCCAGCTCTTCCCCTTCACCCATGTTGTTGATGTTCAGGATCGCGTTGCGATACCGCTTGTGGAGCCGCTCCCGGGTCTTTTCGACCGGGGTGTTGTCGAGCCGGCCCTGGAGCAGGTCGAACTTGATCCGCTGCCGCCAGCGGTCGTCGAGCTCTTCCTGGGTCTTCGCCCACGTCTGGACGTCCGGATCGGTGACGATCGACTCATCGAGCGCGAAATCGTGCTCGGCGTCGATCCACTTGTTGGCGACGGCGATCTGGCTCTTCATCCGTTCCTTGTACCGGTTGAAGACCATGTAGCCGAAAGAGCAGTCTCCCGCCTTCAGCTCGTCGTCGAGAGTCGTCCGGTGCTGGGAGAATTCGTCGATGTCCGACTGCAGGAAGTAGATCTTCTGGTTGTCGAGGTGCTTGATGTACAGGTCGAGGAGCTTGCTCGACGCCTTGTCGTCGACGAGCGGGCGGCTTAGGTGGAACCGCGAAATCATCTGCACAACGAGCTTGGCGGTATCCTTGTCATCCGGCCCGGCAAGAGCGGGACGGTTGAAAGCCCCCCCCGCGATCAGCAGCCCTCCAAGAACCGTCAGGAACGCTGCCCCCTGGGTCAGTCGTCGGAAAGCTGCCTTCATCGTGCGTCTCACTGGGTCTGCTTCCGGCCGCAAGCCGGATCCGGAATGTCTACAGCGGATAACTGTCCTAGAGTCCAGTTGCCGTCGAAAATCGTAGTCCAACCCAAAAAGTGTCACAAGACGCACTTTCCCCGGGGATCGTCTGCGGCCTTGTCCGGACACGGTCCCGCTGAAGCGCAAAGCCCCGTGCCGTCACTCGACAGTTGTGTCGCGCTCCCCCTGCCGGTGCAGGAAGTCCTGCCGGTTGACAGCGTCGTCCCAGTCTCGCACTCTGCGAAGCCAAGTTCGTCCACCGCGACCGAGACCACTGGATGTCCGACACACTCACCTTCCTCATGGGGAAGTACGAAGCCCGCATTCCGACGGACCGGCGCTACTCCGAAAACCACCTCTGGCTCATGCCGGAGGACGGCGTCTTTCGCGTCGGCTTCACCGCGTATTCAGTTCGATTGCTTCAGGACGTCTACTTTCTCGACTGGACGGTTGACGCCGGCGCGAAGGTCGAGCGGAAGCAGGAGATCGGCCAGGTCGAGAGCTCGAAAGCCGTTTCGAGTCTCTACGCCCCTTCGGCGGGACGCATCGTCACCTTCAACGACGCCGTCCTCAGCGATCCATCGGTCATCAACACCGACGGCTACGGCAACGGCTGGCTCTACCGCTTCGAGACAGATGTCCCACACATGACGGCCGAAGAATACGTCCGCTGGCTCGAATCGAAGTGGGAAGAGACCCAGCGAATGATCAAGGGCCAGATCAACGAGGGATAACGGATAGTCGCCATCTCGCGAAAGTCGCCACCTCGCTCCGCCGAGATGAGCGACGGCACAATCGACGCCCCACCCCCTGACGACCTCGCTCTCCTCATTAGCCGGAACGCGCTAGCGTCCGGTTCCCTCGTCCCCTTCCCCTGTGCAGCCGGCCGACCCCGTCGACGACGCACGCCGCACCGACCCAGACTCGCTCATCTCAACGGGCGACTTTCGACTGCTACCCCGCTCCCCGCGGTGTCCCGCGTGTTGCGAATCTCGCACACCCCGCCGAAATGTTGAGCTTTAACAACAAGGCAATCTGGGAGCTCTGGCCAAAGCGGGCGTCGCCTATCGCGCGTAGGGTCGCGATTCGCAAGGGGTTGTGTCATCTCTTCCAGGTCTGCGGGCAGGTGCTTGAATTGAGGAACATCCTTTGCCAACATCGCCTTTCATGCTCAAGATCTGCAAAGACGTGCTGCCCGGCAGCGATCTCACCTACCTGGCCTTCCGTGTCGCGTTCTTCGACACGCTGGAGCGGATTACGCTCGCCGACCAGGTCGGGATGCCCTCGGACGCCTCGTTCGGCTTCCTGACGGAGGTCCCGTTCCTCCGCTCGGTCCCGCCGCACGTTCAGCTCGACGTCCTCATCAATACATGGTCCCGCCACTACGCGTCCGGCACGCAGACGGGCGACCTCGTCGATGAAAGCGTGATCTACGCCGCCTGCGAGACCGCCGCCCGGGTCGTCCGCACCGAGCAGACGACCGCCAAGCGTTTCCTGCGGAACGGGCCGCGGCCGTGTACCCTTTCGATCACGCCGAAGACCAGCGGCGAGCTCGAAGCCCTGCACTTCTATCTCTCGAACCAGGGCGATTTCCTGCTGATCAGCCAGTTCCTCGACATCCCGCCCGATGAAGCCCGGCCGCTGAAGGCGAAGTTCGGCATCAGCGAAAAGGCCTGCGAGTGCCTCTTCGACCTCCTCGGCCGCTGGCACGTCTCGACCTCGTTCCGCACCGGCGCCGCCGGCCTCCTGAGCCCGGCCGAACTCGACCGGGCCGCCTCGGTCCTCCGCCTCCCGCAATCCGCCTCGGCCTGATCACGCCGGAGGCCAGCCCGTTTAACCGCGTTTAACAGCGGAGCGCGGCCTTGGGACTCGGCAGCCTCCGATTACAACCCGCACCACGCTTGCGTCTCGCAGTTGATCCTTTGAGGCCTTGGCTCACGCCCCCTCAGTGGTTCACGCTGAACTCCGTCGTATTGATCAGCGTCCAGAAGATATCCGCATAGGCCCGCGGCGGATCCGGATGCTTCTCGATGACCCGCAGCAGCCGCGTCTTCTCCTTCTCAGTCGGCAGCCGGCTCAGCGTCGTCAGGAACAGCGCATCGATCTTCCCCGACGGCGACAGGAACGGTGCATCGACCGCCGCCGCGAGGGTCTTGCTGTCCGACAGGCTCGTCGCGTCCGCCACGAACCGGCCGTTCATCAGCGTCAGCGCCTGCAGGATCGTCGACTGCGGCTCGTACGACGTCCGACCCTCTGTCGAAAACGTCTCGAGGAACTCCTGCCGCGTCTGGTCCGCATTGAAATTGACCGGCTGCTCGGGATCGAACGGCTGCCGATACCCCGTCGCCTGGGCGAGACTGTCGAACAGCTCCTCCGGCGACAGCGCCCGAACCGGCATCCGGGCAACAAGTTCCGGAGCCTCCTGTCTCGGATCTGTGACGCGGCTCGTCCGGTTGTAAGCCTCCGTCGACGTCAGCACGCGAATCAGAAACTGCTGGTCATAACCGTGCTTTCGAAGCTCGGTCGCAAGGAAGTCCAGCAGTTCCGGAAGACTCGGGGGGTTGCTCTGGCTGAAGTCATCGACCGGCTCGACGATCCCCCGCCCGAACAGGTTCGCCCAGATCCGGTTCGCCGCCGCCCGGGCGAAGTAAGGGTTCTCGCCGGAGATCACCCACCGGCTCACCTCGCCCCGGCCGGTGCTGTCGGATTTCCACTCCGGCCTGGCCCCATCGAGAAACACGGCCGGGACCGTCGCCTCCGTCTCCGCGACCCGGATCGACTTCGGATCGACCGGCTTTTCGTTCGGCATCCCTCCGGCGTCCTGGAAGAACGCCGCAAAGCTCCAGAACTGCTCCTGCTTCCAGGTATCGAACGGGTGATGGTGGCACTGGGCGCAATCGATCCGCAGGCCGAGGAACACCCGGGCCGTCGCCGACGCGAGGTTCTCGGGCTTCGACTGCTTCGCCCGGTAGAAGGCGAGCGGGCTCGGCTCCGTCGGCTGAGAAAAACCTTGCGTCGCATTCCCCTCGAGCTTGAGCGTCAGGAGCTCGGCCGCAATCCGGTCGAGCGGTTCGTTGGAGGCGATCCGGGTTCGCAGCCAGGCCTCGAAGCCGGGCAGAAAGAACCGAACCTCAACGTCGGCATCCGCTTCCGGCAGAAGCACCCGCCGCCACTGGTTGGTCGCGTGGATGATGTGCGTCGACGAACGGAGCATCCGGTCGACCGCCCCCTCCCGCTTGTGGGGGTCGTCGCTCGCCAGGAACTCCCGGATCTCGGCCGCGGGGGGAATGCGTCCGCAAAGATCGAGCGAAGCCCGGCGGAAGAACTCGGCGTCATCAGCCCGCTCCGCCGCCGGAACTCCTTCCGCGGTCAGCCGTTGCGAGAGGAACTCGTCGACCCGCCGTGCCACGGTGCGGATTTCGTCCCGGGAGTCCTCCGCAGAAGCCAGGCCCCCCCAGGCGCGCGAGACG
>JAEYWB010000822.1 GCA_023429275.1 Planctomycetota bacterium | reverse complement strand
GTCTGGGCCTGCTCCGCGAGCTTGCGGCCGACCGCTTCCACCTCGCTGGCGTGTTCCAGCCCGAAGGCGAGCCCCAGAATCATCAGTCCCGCCAGCACCGCGTCTCGCAGCCAGGTCTGAAGCATCTTGCCGCTCCTCCGACTCTGGGTCGAGACGCGGTCGCCGGGCCTGTTAAGGGCCCTGCCGCGAAACGACTCCAACTCCTGGACGTGATCTCTTGAGGAATCTTCCCGAGTTTCCGGTGAAATGACACGCCTGCGCCGTGCTGAAGCGGTTCCTCCTGCGACCCGCGCGTCGTCAAAGGATCGGTCAGGACGCGACGCCGTCGGTTTGAACTCGCCGCGATTCTGACCACGGATAACAGCGATAGCACGGAGAACGAAATCAGCGGGCGGTTGCTTTCATTCGATGAGAGGGGCATTCGACCGGGGCATGAGGGGATCAGGCCTATCTGGCACCGTGACCCATTGGCCTCGCCCGTTGCTTCGCCCGCAACCTGAGGGATCCGTCTGCCTTCGATCTCTTCTTCTTAATCCGTGCTACCAGTGCTATCCGTGGTCAAAAGGCTTCATCCGCAGCCCTGAAGTCACGGGCGGACAGACAAGGGTCCCCCTTGGGAGCGGAACGAACGAACCACGCGAACCGGATTCGAAAACTTTGCCGGTCAATCGCCTTTCGCCCATTGAACCGACCGTTCCTGCCGATGTCGTTTCCTTCGTTTCGCAGCGAGCAGCGGCCCGAAGATTATGGAGCCCCTCCCTTCTTTCCGCCGGTGGCTCCGCATGTTCCTTCGATTCTGGCGCGCTGAGAACCGCTTCGCGAACTTCATGGCGACGCTTCTGGTTCTCGGGGCGATCGGCGGATTCCGGCTGATGGACGACCCCCAGCCGGTCGGGGCCGATCCGGTCGTCGGCCGCCCGGTCGCGGCGATGAGCCTCCCGATCCTGTCGTCGTTCTCGCCTCCGCCCGTGGTGGTCGCTTCCGCCCCACCCGCGAAGTCCGGCGCCGCCGGTGCCGTCGAAACAGTTCCGGCTCCCTCGGCCGCGGCTCCTCAGGCCGCCGCCGATCCCCACAAGCTGACCGGCCGCTGGGCGATGCAGGTCAGCATGATGCTCATGCAGCAGGGGCTGGAGAAGTTCTCGCAGATTCCCTACTACCGGGCGAAGTTCTACAAGCAGGAAGTCGTCAAGGGGACGCTGCTGGAAGGGCAGGAGATCGACCTCAAGATGGGGCACTCCCCCTTCAGCGTCTATATGAAGTTCCGCTCGGGGGACAAGGGACGCCAGGCCATCTATGTCGACGGCCAGCACGACAACCAGCTCCTGGTTCAGCCGGGGGGCGTCGCAGGCCGGCTCTCGGGGACTCTCAAGTTCGCGATCGACGCCGACCTCGTCATGGCCGAGAACCGCCACCCCGTCACCCAGATCGGTCTCGTCGAGCTCGCCCGGACGATCACCGCCAAGCAGATGGAAGACCTCCAGCGCAACGCGCCGTTCCACTGCGAACTGACGGACGACGCAACCTTCGAGGACCGTCCCTGCTACAAGTGCGTCGTCGGCTTCTCCGCTCCCCTTCCCGACCGGGAGTATCGCAAGGCGGAGTTCCTGATCGACAAGGAACTGAAGATGCCCGTCTGCGTCCGGAACTTCGGCTGGGGTCCGAAGGGTGAGCCTGTCTCGGATGACGAGTCCCTGATCGAGCACTACGCCTACTCGGAGATCGAAGCGACCGACACGCTCAGCAGCAACGACTTCGATCCGAAGAACAAGAAGTACTACATGCGGATGAAGTAGTCGGCGTCTGCGGACGGTTGGCAAACGGGCCTACGCGGCGGGCCGGTCATGGACTCCGTTGATCGGAGAACTTCACCAGCGTCGGGCAACCGCGTTGCGGAAATGACGGAGTTCTGCGGCGCTTCACGGAAATCCGCTCACGCCCATCACTGCGGGGAGGACTCGGGCGCCCCGAGTGAGCGGGCGATCCGCTCCAGCGGCTCCTGGCTGATTCGGATCGTTCCCTGCTGCGGCTGATTGAGATCGAGCGTTATTCCGACGACGAGACCAAAGAGGATCGTGAATCCGAGAGTCGGCGCCGGAAGGAAACGACGCGAAGTGCCGGCTCGATGACCGGCCAGTCCCATCGCGACGACGGCCGCGATCAGGAGCGTCAGCACGATGCTCGCCGGAAGACGGTCCCGGTAGGCCGAGAGCCGGGAGGCATGGCTGCTTGTCAGCTCGTTGAGGGTGTTGACCAGCGGCACGGTGATCGGGGTCGATCGGCGTATCGCCCGGTCGACGGGGGCTAGAAGCTCTCCGTGCATCGATTCGAGCTCCGCGATGCGGCGCTGGAACTCTTCGCTCGACGGGGCATCACGCAGAATCGACAGACGAGCGGCGACGTACCGCCGCAGAATCTCTTCGAGCGCCGTCCGCTCCGGCGGATCGAGCAGCTGGACGCAGGTCAGGAAATCGCCGATCGCGTTGGCGTCAAGCACGACCATCTCCCGGCGATGTTCATGGCGGCCGAGGGAAGCCGAGAAGGTGAAGGCCAGCAGGAGTCCGAGGAGAGCCAGGATCGCGTCGTTCAGCTTGTCGCCCGACTCGTCCGTCCCGGTTTCGCCGCGGCGCGGTCCGAGTTTCCAGCCGAGAAGCCAGGCTCCGAGCATGGCGACCACAAAGATCGCCGCGGTGGCAAACGGAGGAGACTCGTTGAGCAACCAGGCCACAGATCACCGGCCTTTCATGGGACAGGAGCAGGCGCCCGTCCGCTGTTCCAGCGGGAATGACACTCCTTGAGGATGGCAATCGCTTCGCCCGCCGAGTCGACACACTGGGGAATCGCGAGGTCCTCCGGATTCACGAGAGGATGGTCCGACTGCAGGAATGCGCCGCGGGCCCACTCGATCAGTCCGGCCCACATCCTGCCCACGAGAATGAGCGGGGCGTTCTGCAGATGCCTGACCTGCAGGAGCTGCCAGATCAGCGTCATCTCGAGGACGGTGCCGACTCCACCGGGGACGACGACGTAGGCGTCTGACATCAGGACAAACTGATGAAGCCGGGTGAAGAACGTCCGGTGCGTAAACGCCTCGGTCACGAATGGATTCACCACCTGCTCGAACGGGAGGTCGACCCGGATTCCGACAGACTTGCCCCCTTTGCCGCCCTGCGCCGCTCCTTCGTTGGCGGCCTTCATCAGGCCAGGTCCGCCGCCAGTGACAATATCGCAGTCCCACGCCGCGGCGGCTTCTGCAATCCGCCGGACCTCGCCATAGGCCCAGGAATCCTCGGTGGCCCGGGCCGAACCGAAGATGGAAACGCGGTAGTGATCGCGTTTAGAAGGCCGAAGCCGCGTCAGGTTATTGACGACGTCCCAGAGGCCCAGGACGGAGTCGACGAGAACCTTGCGGACCGACTCCTCGTCGGACAGGCTCACCGGGGTCTGCTCAGGATCGGGAGTTCTCATGGCTCGGGGAGTTGGGTTGGAGATGTCGTTCGTCGCTCCGCCTCGCTCCTCGCAAGAACGGCCCGAACCTCCGACAGCATGGAAAGATCTTCACGGCACGCGACCGTGACGATGCCGACCCGGGATTGCGGCGTGGAGAGAACGGCGTCGGAGTGAGCAACGGCGTTGGCCGCCGGGTCGATCTCCAGGCCCAGGAATCCGAGTCTTTCACAGACATTCTGCCGAAGCGTGACGGCGTGCTCGCCGACGCCGCCGGTGAACGCGAGGGCATCAAGTCCTCCGAGTGAAGCGGCCATCGCGCCGATCCCCTGCCGCAGCCTGTGCAGGAAGACATTCAATGCGAGCGTGCAGCGCGGATGCCCCGCGGAAACCCCCTCGAGGATCTGCCGCATGTCGCTCGAAACACCGCTGATCCCCAGCAGTCCGGACTCACGATTCAGCTTCGTCTCCATCTCGACCGCGGTCAGTGATCGGGTCTTCTGAAGATGCAGCATGGCGCCTGGGTCAATCGATCCGCTCCGGGTTCCCATGACCAGGCCTTCCATGGGGGTGAAGCCCATGGTCGTATCGATGCAGACGCCGCGGTCGATCGCCGCGAGGGAACAACCGTGTCCGAGGTGGCAGGAGACGATCTTGAGCCCGGAGAGCGGGCGCCCGAGCAGCAGGGATGCCCGTTCAGCGCAGTACGAGTGACTGAGTCCGTGAAAGCCGTAACGCCGAATCCCCCATTCGCTCGTCCATGTCCATGGAACCTCGTAGGTGAAGGCCTCGGGCGGGAGGGTTGCGTGAAACGTGGTGTCGAACGCCGCAATGTGCGGCACGCCGGGCAATGCCTTTTCCGCGGCGGCGAGCGTCTCGAGGCTCGGAGGGTTATGGAGCGGAGCCAGATCGATCAGGTCGGCCAGGCTTTGACGGACATCGGGCGTGATCCGAAGTGCACTTCGAAACGGCCCGCCATGCACGATCCGGTGTCCCACAGCGCAAATCGGACCTTGAGTTTCGAGCACGCCGCTTTTGTGCAGGTCCTCGAGGAACCGGTCGACCGCCCGGGCATAACCCATCCAGTCGACGGGAGTCCGGACTTCCGGATGAGAAGGGATGGCGAATGTCACCGACCGGGTCATCGCCGACCAGTCGGCCGTCCCCCGGGCGAGAACCTCACCGGTCTCGAGCCGCATGACGGAGGACTTCAGGCTGCTGGATCCGGCATTGAGG
>JAEYWB010000752.1 GCA_023429275.1 Planctomycetota bacterium | reverse complement strand
TGATAACCTTGCCCATGGCCAGTCCTCGTTGAGTTCGGGTAACACACAATTGAACCGGCGAGTGTACTGGCCTTCTTTTTTTCGCTGCTCGCTCTCCACATGATGACTTGGTGGTGAAACTTCTTCCCCCACCGGTCAGCAATCTCACGCCTGTGCCGCATCCGGGACCAGTTCAAACGAGCCGCTGACCTCTTCCGGAACCCGGATCAGCTTGAGGTCGCTGAATCGGACGAAGGCCCAGTTCGTCTCGGCCCGGGCGAGGAGGGCCGAGTCCGCGGGCCTGCGGATTTCGTAGCGCCGCAGGGAGGTCATCCGACGCATGTCGGCGATCCAGGTCCGCACAACGATCGCTTCTCCCGCGAAGGCCGCCTGCTTGTACTCGATGAAGTGCGACCGGACGACCCAGCCGAGGTCGCACTCCCGGTACCGGGCCATCGGCCATCCCTGGGCGGTTGAATGCGCGACCGCCGCGTCCTGCAGCCAGCGGAGGTAGGCGAGGTTATTGACGTGCCCCATCAGGTCCATCTCGTCGGGACGGACCGTGTGGTGATGCTCGTAGATCGCCGGCATGACTCGTGAAATCCCTTTCGGCCGCCGCGCATCCTCCGCTCCGGCCTCTCGCGGAGCGGGCCATCACCGGCGATTACTGGAGGTCATCCAGCAGGGCGTCGTACTTCGCGACCATGTCGGGGCCGCTGAGCTTCGGCGACAGGGCGGTCGCCCCCTTGAGGAGCTGGCGTCCCTGCGACTTGAGCTCGTCCGAGTCTTTCTTGTTCGTGGTGAGCTCGGCCCGCTTCCCGAGACAGCGGGCGGTTTCGTAGATCGCCTCGTAGTACTCGGCGGGCTTCTTCGGCATCCCCTGCATCATGTTTCGAAGCTGCGCCCAGCCCTCGGTAGCGATTGTCCACTGCTGCAGGCTCGGCGTCTCGGCGGACTCGGCCATGCCGGTCAGGATCCGTGCCCGTTCGACCTTCGGCTCAAGGGCTCTCGGAACATCCTTGATCAGGCTTTCGACCTGCTGCATCGCCTCGTCGAACTTTTTGTCATCGCGAAGGAGGCCGATCATCCGCGCCTTCACGCCATTCATGGCATTCTTGATCTGGGGATTCTGGTTTCCCTCCCCCATCTTCAGCGCTTCGCCATAGTAGTTCTTTGCAGCCTCAGTCGAGCCGACCGCCTTCGCGGTGTCACCGAGGACCATCATTTCGGTCAGCCCGAGCTGCTTGCGATCAGCGAGCTTCGTGAGGAAGTCGGTGACCGCCTGCTTGCTCTGCGCAACGGCCGCAGCCGCGCCGGCATTGTCCGGACCGGCCGCTTCGGCCTCCGCCTGCTTCGCGATGAAGTCCGCCCGCAGGATCTGGGAGACGCTGGCCAGTACGGCGTTGACCGGCGGAATGTCCTGCCCCTTCTCGAGAAGGATGAAGCCGAGCTGTGTCGCTTCGGAGGTCTTCTTGAGCGTCGCGTAGATCCGGATCGCCGAAACCAGAACCCGCATTCCCGTCACGTCGAGCGCCTCGGGGGGCTGCTCCTGGATCTTGTCGATCAGAGGGAGGAGCAGCTTGAGGGCGTTCTCGAGTGCACCTTCGTCGATGCGAATTTCGGCCAGCAGGAGTGGGGTCTCCGTGGCGGTTGCCGCGAGCTCCGGCGGAGGGGGGCCCTCGTTGAGCTTCGCGATCGCCTGTTCGAGCTGCGTCACCGCGGTCTCGCGATGCTTCTTCGCCGCGTCGTCGATCTTTCCGGTCCGCTTGGCGTCGATGTAGAACTTCCAGTGCGACTGCGCGGCCAGCTGCAGGGCCTGCGGGTAGCGGTCGGAAGCGGGGTTCACCGCCTCGAAGGTCTGCATCGCCCCGGCGACATCTCCCTGGACCGCCTTGAGCTTGCCCAGCGAGATACGGGCGTCGTCCGCCTCGGCCCGCTTCGGCCATGTCGTCATCGTGAAGTTCGCGGCGTCCATCAGCTGAGCCTGCAGGGCCGCCTTGTCCTGGGCCGTGCCGAACTGGGCGAGAGCCGAGTGAATGGCCAGCACCGCCGCCTTGGGAGCGCTCTTCGATTCGGGGTTCTCCTTCGCGAGGGCGAGCGCATCGGCGTAAGCCCCGGCAAAGTCCTGGGAAGCGTACCGGGCGCTGGCGAGTGTCAGCCGGACCAGCTCGACCCGCTCCTTGGTCTTGTCGTTGGGCTTTTCCTTCTTCGCGAGCTCGAGCGCCTTGAGGTAGCCTTCCACCGCCCCTTTCGGATCTCCGCTCTGGAAGGAGATGTCCGCGACCGAGATCGCTTCGTCGAAGGTGTTGGCCGACGATTCCTGTCCGATCTCGGCGGCGTACTTGTTGAGAAGGAGGGTCGATTCACGGTGGTAGGGGGACTGCTGCCTCGTCGCGTCGCGGAGTTTTCCGACCGCAGCGGTCATGACCTTCTTCCGCTCCTGGCCCTGCGGCAGCTTGATCGCCCTGGCGATGTAGGCCTTGGCCACCTCGAGGGTGAGGCCGTAGTACGGGTCCGTCCGAAGCTTCTGGTAGTTGAGGAAGTCCTCTCCCTCTTCAATGATGCGATCGTACAACTGCTTCTCGGCCCAGAGCATCAGTTTCTGACGCTCCGCTTCGGCGTAGAACGCCACGTAAGCCGGGTCCTTCTGATCGCTCGGCGAGGGGGTCCGGGCGACAACCTCGTCGAAGATGTCTTCCGCGGTCGTCTTGTCTCCCGCCTTGCCGGTGATCCCGGCGAGCTCCTTCAGCGCCATGCCGTGCCAGAAG
>JAEYWB010000730.1 GCA_023429275.1 Planctomycetota bacterium | reverse complement strand
CTCCTGCCCCGCCCTGCCCCTTCGCTGCCTCCTCGACACCCCATGAAGTACGCCCTGATCATTCCGGACGGATGCGCCGACGAAGCCCAGCCTTCGCTGGGAGGATTGACCCCGCTCCAGGCCGCTTCGGTTCCCCACATGGATGCCGTCGCCCGGCTCGGCGTGACGGGGCTGACCGACAATGTCCCGGCCTCGATGCCCTCGGGGAGCGACGTCGGGACGATGAGTCTCTTCGGCTACGACCCGCTGAAATTCCACACCGGCCGCGCCCCTCTCGAGGCGGCCGCCCAGGGGATCGCGCTCGGGCCGGATGACTGGGCGATCCGCTGCAATCTCGTCACCGTCGAAAACGGGCGGATGAAAAGCTTTACCGCCGGCCAGATCAGCAACGAGGCCGGCTCCGCGCTCATCCAGGAGATGCAGCAGGAATGCTGCGGCGACGAGCACTGGAAGTTCTTTCCGGGCGTGAGCTACCGCAACCTCCTCCTTTACCGGTCGCGAAACGGCAAGGCCCCGTTCTCAAGCGATACGTTCACCGTTCCTCCTCACGACATCACGGACCAGCCGATTGCCGAGCACCTGCCGATGGGGAGCGGGGCCTGCGACCTGCGGGCCCTGATGGAGAAGAGCGAGAAGCGTTTCGCCGCCGTGCCCGCGAATACCGACCGGATTGCGCGGGGAGAACTGCCGGCGACGCAGATCTGGCTCTGGGGACAAGGAAAAGCCCCGGCCCTGGAGCCGTTCCGGGAGCGGTTCGGCGTCGAGGGGGCGGTCATCACGGCGGTCGACCTTCTTCGCGGCATCGGGACCCTGCTCGGCTGGAAGGTCGTGGAGGTCCCGGGGGCGACGGGCTATCTCGATACCGACTACGCCGCGAAGGGGCAGCACGCGATCCAGACGCTGGAATCGGGGGTCGACTTCGTCGTCGTGCATGTCGAGGCGACCGACGAGGCGTCGCATGAAGGGCATGGTCAGGAGAAGGTCAAAGCGCTCGAGGAGATCGACGAGAAGATCGTCGGTCCGCTGCACGAATACCTGAAGAGCCAGGGGGACTACCGGATTCTCGTCTCCCCCGATCACCCGACGTTCCTGCGGACGAAGACACACAGCCACGGATTTGTACCGTTTACGATGTGCGGGCGCGGCTTCGGCCACAACGGGGCCCGGACGTATGACGAGGTGGCCGCCGCGGGAACGGGCAAGGTGCTCGTGAAGGGACACGACCTGATGGGCGAGTTTTTCCGCTGACCGACGGCGACTCGCAATCTTCGTGATTCGCGAACGACATCGCGGCAGGCGTCACGGAGACGGCCGAATGCTCGGCCGTCAAGTTCCTTGTGATTTGCCTGGCGGCGCGAGACGAGACGTTCTGCGGAGGCGCGTCAGGGCAACCGAGGAGGCTTCGTGATTCACGAACTCGCGTCGCCGTTTGTGATGCGGGTTACGCATCCCGGTGGACCGTTGAAGGGGAGAAGCCGGGAAGACAGACAGCGATGTACTCCGCCCCCTCCGGCCCCGGCGTGGAGTAGCGGACCCATTCGCCGCTGCTGGTGATGATCCCCTCGCCGGCGCGGACGTCGATCGTCCCGGTGCGGGTCTCGACGCGAAGCATCCCTTTCAGGACGACGGTGTATTCGTCGAACTCGGGGGTCTGCCCCGGCTCGCTCCAGCCCGAGGGACTGATCATCCGGGCGATGCTGACATCGGAAGTGCCGGTGTTCACGCGCCCGACGAACTCCTCGATCGTCTTGGGGGGCGTTCCAACCGCTTCGATCCGGGTGGGCATCGCAATGTGACGTGGCATGGGCTGAATGTCCGGGGGAGTCGGAAGAGGCGTATCGAACGCGGCGACCGCTATTCCTTCGCGGCGGTGGTCGTCGAACTCTCGGCGATTGGACTCTTCTTCAGATCGAGGAGCCGGACCGCTTCCTCCAGCAGGAACTTGTGGTTCACGAACGGCTCCGCGGAGATGTCCTGCCAGCGGATCTGGCCGTCGCCGTCGACGAGGAAGGTCCCGTGCAGCGGGACGTTCTCGAAGTCGTCGAAGCATCGGTATGTCTTGAAGACGTCGAGCGAGGCGTTCGAGACCAGGGGGAACGGGAATTCGCTGCCGTAGTTCTTGCAGGCGAGCTGGAGGTCAGCCGGTCGGTCGGTGCCGATCGCGATCAGGTCGATTCCCGCCTTCTGAAACTCCTCCCTGGCCGCGGAGAATTTCTGGAGCTGCTCGACACAGTGCAGGCATCCGTGGCCGAGGTAAAAGAGGATGACGACCGGCCGACCCCGGTAGTCCGCGAGAGACTTGGCGCTATTGCGATGATCGGTCAGCTCCCAGGAGGGGGCGGGCGAAGGATGCCAGTGGGCCGGGCCGAGGGAGTCGAGCGGCGGACGCTCTCCGAGATCGGAACGGCTCTCCAGCGGAAGCCGCCAGTCCGCCGACCAGCCGAGCTCGAGGGCGGCGGGGGTCAGTCGGGCAAACGCGGGGACGTCGAGAGCGATCGTCGCCGAGATCTTCCGCAGGTCCTCGAAGACCTTGCGGGCCTCCTCCTTCTTCCCGGCTGCCCAGAGGACGTCGACGAGCCGGGCGAGAGGCAGGGTCTCCTGGGGGTTATCGGCGACGTTCTTCCGGGCCGTCTCGATCCCCTTCTCCGCCTGTCCTGCCAGGGACTGCAGCCGGGCGATCCATCCCTTGTCCGCTCGTCCGGACTTTTCGAAGGAGGCGAGGGCATCGCCGTACGCCTTGTGCGCGAGGTGCAGCTCTCCCTTCAGCTCGTGGATGGTCGGCTGAAGAGCCTGGATCTTCCCGTCGAGCCGGCTCCCGGCATCGCGTCCCGCCTTCTCGATCTCTTCGGGCTTCTTGTTCGCTTTCGTCGCCTCGTCACGCGCCTTGGCGATGGCGGCGTCCCGTTCGACCCCGAGCTGCCGTTGCTTTTCGAGGAGCGTCGTCAGAAGGCCGCTTCCCCGAAGGACATCGCCGGTCCGGAAGGCGGCCGTCGCCAGCAGGGCGGAGCGACGCTGTTCGTCCGCCTCCTTCGCCTGCGTCTCGAGGTATCGGCTCTTTTCGAGACGCAGCACTTCGTCCCAGAGCTCGAACTGCTGAAGAACGTCATAGAGCCGGACGCGGCCGAAAAAGGCGCTCGATCCGCCGTCATCAACGGTGTTCCACTTGGGATGGCGGGGAAGATCGATCATGTTCCGGGCGAGCGCGAGGGCGGCACCGGCGTCGCCGTTGTGAATCAGGTTGCGGATCAGCCACTCGTTGTTGTGGGCGAAGTTGTGGATCTCGTCCGGAAGCAGATGGTCGCGGATCATGTGGGCATGATCGACGCGGGCGGATGCCTCCTGCTGCCACGCGGCGTCGTGGTACCGCTTGAGCTTCGAATACGTGTGCCCCGGCATATGCCACATGTGGGCAATCCCGGGAGCCGAGGGACCGCCCATCGCCGCGGAAACGAGCGCCCGCTCCGCCTGCTTCTCATCCCACAGGTGGATGACGTAGTGATGGCAGGGATGCCTGGGGTTCTTCGCGATTACCTCCTGCAGGAGGGCGTTGACCGCGGTGGGACTGGGCATCGGCATGTTCTTCGTCCGGCTCTGCCAGAGATGCAGAGCGAGGAACGCCTTCGCTTCGATGTCGTCCGGAAACTCGGCGATGACCGTCTCGAAGGAATCGGCGAGTTTTTGTCGGCGGTTGCGTTCTTCCTCCTTCCGCTTCTCCGGGCTGGGCTTCTCTTTCGGCTCTTTGGACTCTTTCGAGTCTTTGGCGGGCGCGTCCTTGGCCGGTTCGCTCGTCTTGAGGAAGGCCGCGAGGCCATCGATGTAGATTTGCTCCCGGCGGGACGCTTTTTCCCGCCGCTTCGTGGCTTCGGCGATGAAGCCACGTGCCCGCTTGGCGTTCTCTGCGTTCGCCATCGCCATTCCCCAGTAGGCGATGGCGCAGTCCGGATCGAGCATCGCGGCGTGGCGGAAGGACCTTTCCGCTTCGAGGAACCAGAAGCCGTGCAGCTGCGCGACCCCCTGGTTGATGAAGTCCTGGACCTCGGCGACCTTCGACGTCGCGGGGAACGAAATGTTCCCGCAGGTCCCCATCAGGTAGGCCTTCTGGCGGGGGCCCTCATCGAAGATGGCGCCGTGGTAGGAGTGCCCCGGCAGCGGTCCGTCCGCGGTCGAACCGGCGTCAGCGGCCTGAGCGGCCGGTTCTTCCTTCTTTACGTCCTCCGCGGAGAGGGTCGCAGGTGCGAAGGCGGCCGCCAGGAAAAGGAGCGGCCGGAGGGCCGGAAGGATGGAGGTAACAGGGCCCGAAATGCCGACGAGCCGAATCACGATCTGCATAAAAAAGCCTCCGACGCCGATGGTCGCACCCAGCAA
>JAEYWB010000719.1 GCA_023429275.1 Planctomycetota bacterium | reverse complement strand
GGCAGCGCCCGTCGTCGCCTCGGTCACCCGAGGCGCCTCCGGGCAGAAATCGGCCGCCGAACCTGGTGCTTTGTCATACGAAGGATTTTGGGTTGCGTCCATTAGCCGGCGGGCGCTAGCCCCCGGTTCGAACCGGACGCTAGCGCGTTCCGGCTAATCTAACGAACCCCAAATCCCAGCTGTGCCAAAGCACTAGACTCCGAGTTCCTTCTTCACCGCGGCGAACTGCTCGACCGCAAACGCGAGGTCCTCCCGGCTGTGGGCGGCCGAGACCTGTGTCCGGATCCGGGCCTTCCCCTGCGGGACCACCGGATACGAAAACCCGATGACGTAAACCCCTCGCTGGAGAAGCTTTTCGGCCATTTCCGCGGCGACTCTCGCGTCACCGAGCATCACCGGAGCGATCGGGTGCTCCCCGGGGAGCACCGTCAGACCGGACCGCGCAATCTCCGACCGGAAATACCGGGTGTTCTCCTCGAGCCTGTCGCGGAGCTCCGTCGAGGCGGTGAGCAGGTCGAGGGCGGCAATGCTGGCGGCGACGATCGCCGGAGCCAGCGAATTCGAGAAGAGGTAAGGCCGCGACCGCTGCCGCAGGAGCTCAATGATCTCCTTTCGTCCGCTGGTGTAGCCGCCGCTCGCCCCGCCGAGGGCCTTGCCGAGCGTTCCGGTCAGGATGTCGATCCGCTCCATCACGCCGAACCGCTCATGGGTCCCCCGCCCTTTCGGGCCGGTGAAACCGACGGCGTGAGAGTCGTCGACCATCACGAGCGCCTTGTATTTGTCGGCCAGTTCGCAGATGGCGGGCAGATTCGCCAGGTAACCGTCCATCGAGAAGACGCCATCGGTCGCGATCATCCGGAACCGGGCGGACTGGGCCGCCTTCAGCTTCTCCTCGAGGTCCGCCATGTCGTTGTTGCGGTAGCGGTGCCGCTGAGCCTTACAGAGGCGGACCCCGTCGATGATGCTCGCGTGGTTCAGTTCGTCCGAGATGATCGCGTCTTCGGCGGCCAGCAGCGTTTCGAACAGCCCGCCGTTGGCATCGAAGCATGAGGAATAGAGGATCGTGTCCTCCGTGCCGAGAAACGTGCTGAGCTTCGATTCCAGCTCCTTATGAATCTGCTGAGTCCCGCAGATGAAACGGACGGACGAGAGGCCAAAGCCCCATTTCTTCAAGCTCGCCACCGCTGCTTCGACGATCCGCGGGTCGTCCGACAGACCGAGATAGTTGTTGGCACAGAGGTTGAGGACCTGCTTTCCTTGTGCCCCCGCCACCTCGATATGGGCGGACTGAGGCGTCGTGATGACCCGCTCCGGTTTGTAGAGCCCGTTCGACCGGATCCCGTCGATCTCCCGCTGCAGATGTTCCTGGAAGCCGCCGTACATTTCGCAGTCCTCAGTTCGGTAAGTCTGATGCCGCTCCGATTGTGCAGTATATTGCACAAACATTCCAGCATGCCGATTGCTCCCTGAATGCAACGGATGACGCCTGGGGCGATCGAATGACGAACCGGAGTCGATCCGGGTATCCTGTTCGATGCTTCCGGTGTTTGCTTTCACCCCTCGCAGGTCGCCATGAAATTCCTGTTGGTCGCGCTCGCGCTTCTCGTCACTCGTTTGACTCTGGCCCAGGATCAACCACAGCAACAACAGTCGGAAGAACCTCCCGGTAACAAGCTTCCCCCCCTGCCGGGTTCTCCGCAACAGTGGATCAACTCCCACCCGATGACGGCGGAGATCCTGAAGGACAAGGCGGTCGTCTTCGTCTACTTCGAGGAGACGAGCCCGGAGGTCGAGAAGAGGTGGCCCGAACTGCTCGACCTTTCGAGGAAGCACGAGGGGAAGCCGATGCTGTTCATCGCCGTCAACTCCGGGACACCCCGCCAGCAGGTCGAGCTCTACTCCCGACGATACAAGATCACCTGGCCGATCCTCGTGGACAGCGACCGCTCCTTTGAAGAGCGCAGCGGCATCGGGGAAATCAACACGCAGAACCGCCTTCAGGTCCGTGGACTGAGCGGGGACGGCGAGTTTACCCCGTCCCGCGGAGGAGAGATCAAGGAAGTGGCGGAGGCGATCGCCGACTCCGGTCAGTGGCAGGTCGATCCGACGGAGATCCCCGCCGCGCTTCAGGCCTCCTGGAAGGCGATCGAGTTCGGCAACTTTTCAGCGGCCGCCCAGGCGCTGAAGAAGAACGCCAAGTCCCCGAAAGAAGAGATCAAGACCGCGGCGGGAAAGTTGCAGGAGGTCGTCGACACCCGGATCCAGGCGGATGTCGAGCGGGCTGCGACCGCCAGGGAGGCGGGCGAGAGCTGGAAGGCCTACAAGCTGCTGACCGATCTGCAGGCTCGCTTCCGCGGATTCACGCTCCCCGCTTCCGTGGTGGCAGACCTCAAGGAGCTCAAGGATGACGACCAGGTGAAGAAGGAGCTGACAGCCGGCAAGGCGTTCGACACGCTCAAGCAGAAGGTCTCCGGCGGAAAGTTTCCGCCAAAGTCCGTCCGGGCCCAGATGGAGAAGTTTCTCGAACAGTACCCGGGAACCGAGGCCGCCGCCGAGGTGAGTGCTGCCGTCGCACGAATCGACGGCGCCACCGGAGGAGCAGGCGGCTCCGATCAGGGGAATGCGAACAGTGCCGAGAAGAAGTGATCCGACCGGTCGCCCGGAGCGGACTTCCCTGCCCTGTTTCTCTCCCGGTCCTCTCCGGCGCGGCCCTGCTCCGCGACTGGCGTCTTCGACTCTCTCCGGATCCATGACACGTTTCGCCCTCGCAGTCGTTCTCCTTTTGTCCGCACTCGGCGGCGTCGCCCGGTCGGCCGAGCCTTCTGCCGCTTCGCCTCATCGCGAAGTGAGCGGGATCTACCCGCATCTCGCGATGTTCAACAACGAGGGAGAATGCGGAACCGGCGCGGTCGTCCCCTGGGCGGACCGGCTGTGGGTCATCACCTACGGGCCCCACCTCCCCAACGGCTCGTCGGACAAGCTCTACGAGATCACGCCGGGGCTCGAACAGGTCGTTCGTCCCGAGAGCGTCGGCGGCACTCCTGCCAACCGGATGATCCATCGGGAGTCGCAGCAGCTCTTCATCGGTCCCTACGTCATTGACGCCGGGCGGAATGTCCGTGTCATTCCGCCGAAGACAATGTTCGGCCGCCTGACTGGCAACGCCCGGCATCTGACACAGCCGGCCGAGCGGATCTACTACGCCACGATGGAAGAGGGCTTCTACGATGTCGACGTCAAGACCCTCGCGGTGACACAGCTTTACGAGGATGGAAACCGTCAGAAGGACCACGGCGGTCAGCTGCTGCCGGGATACCACGGCAAGGGTCTCTCCAGCGGCCAGGGACGGCTCGTGTACGCCAACAACGGGGAGACATCGCCGGCAGCTCGCGCGAGGCCCGACGTCGAGTCCGGAGTTCTCGCGGAGTGGAACGGCAAGGACTGGAAAGTCATCCGCCGGAACCAGTTCACCGAGGTGACCGGCCCGGGAGGGATCTACGGCAACGAGCATCCCGAGACCGATCCGCTCTGGAGCATCGGCTGGGATCACCGTTCGCTGATCCTGATGGTCCTCCACAAGGGACAATGGCATTCGTACCGTCTCCCCAAGACGAGCCACAGTTACGACGGCGCCCACGGCTGGAACACGGAGTGGCCCCGGATCCGCGAGATCGGCGAGGGAGACAACCTCCTGATGACGATGCACGGCGCGTTCTGGCGGTTCCCTCGCGGGTTCACGCCGGAGGCCGCAAAGGGAATCGCCCCGCGGTCGTCCTATCTCAAGGTGGTTGGAGACTTCTGCCGCTGGGGCGACCGGATCGTCCTGGGATGCGACGACACCGCGCGCAACGAATTCCTCAACAAGCGGAAGGCGAAAGGGGAGATCCCCGGCCCGCAGTCGCAGTCGAACCTCTGGTTCATCGAGCCGGCTCGACTTGACCAGCTCGGGCCGGTCCTCGGCCGCGGGGCGCTCTGGCTCGACGAGGACGTTTCCGCCGCGACTCCGTCGGAACCCTACCTCCTGAGCGGATATACGCGGCGCTATCTCTCGATCGGCCACCAGGGAACGGCGAAAGCCACGATCCAGGCCGAGATCGATCGGGACGGGAACGGCCGCTGGGCCCCCCTGACCTCGTGGACGCTCTCCCCCGGTGAACAGAGGTTCGAGGAGATCACCGAAAAGGGAGAATGGATCCGTCTCTCGAGTGAGGAGCCCCTCCGCAAGGCGACCGCGACGTTCCACTTCTCGGGAGAGGAGACCCGCGAGACCTCCCCCTCTTCGATCTTCGCCGGCCTGTCCGACGTTTCCGCGAAGACCTCGCTCGGCGGGTTCCTTCGGGCGCGTGACAAAAACAAGCGGACACTGAGCCTCGCTGCCGTACGAGCCGACACGTCGGGCCGCAAGGACGTCGGCTATTACGAGCTGGACGAGTCGCTGCGACTGAAACGTGTCGATGATCCTGCAACCCACGAATACACGCTCAAGAATGCGGCGATCCCCGCGGGTGTCGTCTCGGCCGACGAGGCATCGGTGATCTTTGTCGACGATCAGAAGCGGCGATGGCGGCTCCCTCGCGGCGACCGGGGGTTCGACGAGGAATCGCCACTCGGCCCGCAGCGGTCCGCCCGGGAGGTGGCGACCGAGCGGGACCTCTTCAACACCCACGGGACATTCTTCGAGCTACCCGCCGAGAACGCCGGAGGCTTCTCGCGAGTCCGGCCGGTCGCAACGCACCGCTACCGCGTCCACGACTTCTGCTCCTACCGCGGCCTGTTCGTCATGACCGGCCTCTCCCCCGAGGGGCATGAAAACGACCCGCACGTCATCCGGTCGAGCGATGGACTCGCGGCCCTGTGGGTCGGAGCGATCGACGATGTCTGGAGTCTCGGAAAGCCTCGTGGATTTGGCGGCCCCTGGCTCAAGTCGGACGTGAAGGCGAACATCCCGTCCGATCCCTACCTCATGACCGGCTACGACCGCATGTCGCTCACGCTTCACAACGACGGCGAGACGCCGGTGGCGAAGATCCGGATCGAGCTGGACGTTTCCGGCTCGGGTCTCTGGAAGACATACCGGACGTTCGAAGTCGCCTCGGGGAAGAGTCTCGAGTTCGAGTTCCCCCGCTCGCTGCAGGCATACTGGCTCCGAGCGGTCAGTGAGCAGGACGGCATCTTCTCCGCGCAGCTGGAGTACCGGTGACGCGCGGCATGATTCTCCTCCTCGATAACTACGACAGCTTCGTCTTCAACCTGGCTCGATACTTCGTCGAACTGGGAGTCGAAACCCGCGTCGTCCGAAGCGATGCGATCACGATCGAAGAGCTGCGACGTCTGGCGCCGCAGGCGATCGTGATTTCCCCGGGCCCGTGTACACCGAAGGAGGCCGGCCTCTCGCTGGATGTCGTCCGCGAGCTCGGCGGGTCGATTCCGATCCTGGGGGTCTGCCTTGGCCACCAGGTGATCGGCGAAGCGTTCGGGGGGATCGTCGAGCGAAGCCCCGAGCCGCGGCACGGCCGGACATCACTCGTCCGCCACGAGGGGACGGATCTCTTTCAAGGGCTGCCGGATCCCCTGAGGGCGATGCGATACCACTCGCTCGTCGTCCGTGATGATGAAAGCTTTCCGAAGGACCTTCGGGTCACGGCGCGAACCGAATCCGGCCTCGTCATGGGGCTCTCGCACTGCCGCTGGCCGATTCACGGCGTCCAGTTTCATCCCGAGTCGATCCTGACCGATCAGGGACACCGCCTGCTGGCGAATTTCCTCGGGCTGGCGGGGCTGCCGGTGGCGGACATCGAGTCGCAGGAACGGGAGTCGGTGAAGACGGAGGAGGATTTCTTCCTGCTGCCAATCGAAGACGGCACACCTCCCCTTCCGCCGGGGCGTGAAGCGAGGCTGAGAGAGTGAACCGCTGAAGATGGCTGATCGACCGGCTCACGATCTGGTAAACGCTCTGCAGCAGTTGATCGGGCGACCCGTGCGACGGCCCAAAGGGCCCCCTTTTGAAGGTGGCGAAGCGGTGAGGCTCGCTTTGGTCAATGCCTGGCAGCAGAGGACTTGGCGGCCTGAAAGGCCATCCGTTCGTCCAGCCCGGCCCAACGGGCCGGGTGATTCACGACAGAAAAGGAGCGAAGGCCTGAAGGGCCGGCCGTTCGACGGTCTATTGAATTGCTGGCCTTTCCAGCCGTCGGGTGTTGAGAACGACAGTGCCCCCGGCCCGCTGGGCCCGGCTGAAGGAACGGATAGCCCATTGAGCCGAAGAATCCGATGGCAGGCGGAACCGCACTGACCGACGTAGACGTCGGCTTGCCACCTTCGATGCAGCTGGCCGAGGTCGTCGAGCGTCACAAACTGCGCAGAGGCACTCTGTAGGCTCCGTCTCCTCGGTGGCTTCGTCGCCTCACGATTCCCGTCTGCTAAGGACGCAGGAGAGCCTCAATGTGGCTCTGCACTGACTCGACG
>JAEYWB010000713.1 GCA_023429275.1 Planctomycetota bacterium | reverse complement strand
CGGCGGAGGATTGATCTCGTGCGGCGTCATCCGGTGGTGAAGGTCGATCAGGTAGTCGACCGATGTTGCGTCCTCTCCGGTGACTGACCTTAGAACCGACAGGAACCTCAGCAGCTCCGGGGCGTGCGGGTGCTGCAGGAATCGCTTCCACTGCCACGGCTCGGCCCGCTCGATTCCGTCGACCGCCCGCTGCGACGCGACAAGCCACACGATGAGCTCCGTCTGCTCGTTCGAGAGCCGGAGCCGGCGACAGATCCCCCAGACGGTTCCCGTTTCCCCTTCCGCCGTGTCGCTCGCCGAAGGGCGCGTCCGGCGCTCCTGAGGCGGCGGTGCGGCCGGGAGCGAGCGGAGCAGCATCGCCATCGCCAGTTCGAAGCGCGCGACCTTCAGCTGTTCGAGAGCGGTCAGTGTCTGCGACCACTCGGCCCGATCGCTCGCCTGGGCGATGGGCGCAAGCTCCGGGAGGATGACCGGCAGAAGCCCCATGGACTCCCCGAGCTCGATCGCCCGACGCCGGTTCGGGCTCGAAAGCATCTTCTGCAGTTCCTGGGCGATCCGCTCGGCGCTGACGAGGGTCACCTCCGCCGCCATGTCGGTGATCGCCTGGGCCGTCGTGGCGTCGAGCTCGAAGTCGAGGACCGCCGCAAACCGGACCGCTCGAAGCATGCGGAGCTTGTCCTCACGAATCCGCGCGTGCTGCTCGCCGATCGCCCTCAGCCGCCGCACCTTCAGGTCCGCTTCGCCCCCGACATAGTCGAGGATCGTCTCGTCGACCGGGTCGTAGAACATCCCGTTGATCGTGAAATCGCGCCGCTGGGCATCCTGTTCCGCCGTCGAATAGGCCACGTGATCAGGCCGACGGCCATCGCTGTACGGCCCTTCACTGCGAAAGGTGGCGACCTCGATCTGCCCGGCGCCCGGCGAAGGGCCGCGAACAATGATCACCCCGAAGCTCTCGCCGACAGGAATCGTCCGCCGCGAACCGAAGACCTGCCGAACCTGCTCCGGCGTGGCATTCGTGGCGACGTCGTAGTCCCCGGGTTCACGAGACATCAGGAGATCGCGGACGCACCCTCCCGCCCACAGGGCCTGGTAGCCGGCGGCGGAGAGACGTTTGACAACCTCAACGGCAAATTGGCGACGCGGATCAGACACGGAGGCGTGGCTCACTCACCCAGGTCCAGGGCGGAAGTCCTCGCCGCCTGGGGCATTCTGGCGGAGAGCGGTCCAGATGGCGATCGGGGATCCGATCGAGCCGGAAACAGGGGACCATACCGCGCAGGCCACTAAGGATGTCAGGCCCGGGACAGAGCACTCCACGACTCGAAAGAGTTCCGAAGGCGGGAATTCTGCGGAAAGGCGGCCGAACGACGCCGTCCATCCCATGTGGGCTGGCGTTCCGACACCATGCACTCGAGAAGAAGCCTGTGCTGCCGCTGGATCAGCCGGAAGAACGTGGCCCCCGTCACCTGTCGCAGCGGTTACGTCATTCAGCCCGGTTGCGACATCGGTCGCGAGGACCCATCCCACTTTCGCCTCTCCCTTCGCTTCGACCAGCCGCACGAACTTGCAAAGCGTCCCTTCGTAGCGGAACTCGCTGATCACTTCGACTTTGGCCCGCTTCGGGCCTCACTTCCAAAACGACAAAACGCCGTCCCGATCCCCTCGCCGGGGGGACCGGGACAGCGCGGAGTGACGGAGGTCCATTCGCGTCACCGGACGGTTGAGTCGGATTTGACCAGGAAGGTCCACTCGGGAAGGTCCACTCAGGGCGGCCCCGGGAGGTCGACCGGTTCGCCGTCGGCCCGGGCGATCAGGCGCCCGACGACGCTTGCGTCGATGTTCTCCGACAGGAAGCGGACCGCTCCGTCGCCGAACAGCGCCTGGGCGCCACCGGTGTGGAAGCTGAAGATCTCGTCGTTGGGGCCGCAGTTCTTCGTGTTCCAGGTGTTCGCCCCGCCGCCGATCGGGCGGTTGCTGTTGTTGATGACCTTCCCGGGATTGCCGTAGCTGGTCATCGTGGGGGCGGGCATCGGCGGGTTGCATTGGCCTGACACTCCGATGCCGTTGGCCGGGTCCGCCCAGCGGTTCGGGCAGCGTTCGTTCTTGCCTGGGCCGCATCCCTGTCCGGTGGTGCCGGGATTGTTGTCCGATCCGGCTCCGAATGAGCCTGTACCGCTCGAATTGACCCACTGCCGTCCGACCGACTCGGCGATCAGGATGGTGTTGCTCATTCCGTCAGTCATGAGACTGAGCGGAGTGCCGCCGAGACCGAGGCCGCCTGCACGTCGGCTTCCCGGTGAGGCGGGCATCGACGACGGATTGGGAAGTTTCACCTTGCCGACATCCGTCGCGGCCCCGGTTGTTTCGATGTCGGTATAGGTGGTCGGTCCGTAGTCGGTCTGGCCGTAGGAGAGCGGATCATCGAGGGCGACACCGTTGCTCGGACAGAGGTAGGCGGTGAGCTTCGTCTGGCTCGCGGCAATGTTCTGGTTCGCCGTCGGAGTCAGGGTCGAGTTGTACGCCGCACCGAGGGAGAACGAGTTGTAGATCGGCGCTCCATCGATGTAGGGGAGGATCGAGGTGAACGTCGAATGCGGATCGAACGCCGGTTCGAACCGGGTCGAGCCCCCCGAGGTATCCCAGTTTGGAGTCCCTGGCGGGCTGCCGAGCCTCTGTGAGGCGTACTGAGTGCCGCTGGCGATGAAGTCGATCCCCTTTCCCCCACTGGGGAAGCGGCGGTAAGCGGACTCATAGTTGTGCAGTGCGAGCCCGATCTGCTTGAGGTTGTTGCGGCAGGTACTCCTCCGGGCCGCCTCGCGGGCCTGCTGGACCGCCGGAAGGAGAATGGCGACCAGGACCGCGATGATCCCGATGACGACGAGCAGCTCGATCAGGGTGAAACCGCCCCGGGCTGAATGCGGGCGGTCCGGTCCGCCGCGCGGGCGGCTCCGTGCAGGACGACGATTCTTCATGATGACAACTCCATCAAGGGCGACCCGGGATCCGGGCCAGGGACGGCGCGCAGTGGCGCCGCAGAAACGGGAGAGCAACAACGCTCTCCGACGAATGAACGGGGCGAACGCGACGATCCGTCGTCACAGCGGCTTCGCTTTCGAAGCGTGATGCGCACGGACTCGCGCGGGTTGTTGCAGGGGTTGCCACGCCGCCCGGGACCGGGAGGTGGAAGAGGGGACGTCAGGCGATCCTTCGCGACGTGCGAAGCGGACGCCCTTGTCTACGTGAGAAGACGATGGAACCGCGAAGAGATTTTCAGCCGCGGTCGTCGAAGCCTGGCGAGAAGAGCGTGCGCGATCGGCCGCATCGTGAGACCGGTTCAGCGAGGTGACCGTTGACTCCGGGAGCTCTCCAGGCCCGATCGACCGTTTGAACGCGACGCCAC
>JAEYWB010000706.1 GCA_023429275.1 Planctomycetota bacterium | reverse complement strand
TTGGCTTCACCGTTCGCAGTTCCGTCGCCATCGGGTTTGGACTCGGACTCCGCCGGAAAGCGGTGGAGGCTCGGGCTGAGGTCGCTGTCGAAGGCGTAGAGGTCGATCGCGTGCTGCTTCTGGAGTTCCGCGATGAGCGGACTCTCCTGGAGGAGCTTGCGGACCGCGTCGGCGCGGGTCTCGGGAGTTTTCGGCGACGAGGCGGTCGGAGCCTCGAGCGGCTGCTGCATCGACAGAGAGGTATCGACGAGGATCGCCACCTGCGACGGGCGGAACGCCTCCATCTGCGTCCGCGTGTGCGGGTTGAGGGCGATGATGGCGAGACAGGCCAGCAGGCTCAGGCGGAGCAGGATCAGCCACGCCGCCCAGCCCGGGTGGAGGCGGCGGGTGTCCTTGTAGCACATCCAGACGGTGAAGATCGCCGCGACGAACAGCCCGCCGAACAGCACCCATTCCGACAGACCGTACGGCCAGTCGAACTCCTGCACGCTTGTCAGCGTGGCGTCGGCGGGAGCGGCGGCGGTTTGGGCGAGGAGCATTGAGGGGAGGTGTTAGGTGCTAGGTATTAGGTGTTAGGGAGTGAGAGGCGAAGGCGGTGGGCCGTTCTGTCTGGCCTGACACCTAGAACCTAATACCTAGCACCTCTTCTTCACGTGTGATAACTCAACCGATACGCCAGCGCCTGCTCCGCCATGCCGATCAGGATCAGCAGCCAGAGCAGCCAGCGGCGGACTTCACTCCCCGGGGAGTCGCTCCGGATCCATTCGAACGAGCCGGCTTCCTGGATCGTCCCCTTGGTCTCTCCGAGCTGACGCCGCAGAGCCTCGTCGGTCGCGATCTCGAGACGTCCTTCTTCCGCCGGAACATTGTAGGCGGCCAGACGTTCCTCCCCCGGCTGGTCGGTTCCGATCAGTCGCAGAGAGTAGATCCCCGGGCGTTCGGTGTCGCGGTAGGTCGCCACCGCCATCGGGGTTGCGGAGGGGCTTCCCTCGGCGGGGGCGTCGACCTGGGCTTTCACCTTGATCGCCTGGTCGTCCGGGGTGACGACCTCGACTTCTTCCTTGTACTGACCGAGCGAGAAGCTGGCGGTGATCGGCTCGCCGACGATCCGCCGCGGCAGAGTCAGGTCCTGCCGCGCGATGTACTTGGCGAGTTCGAGCTGGAGGACCGAGAAGCTGACCGCCCCTTCGCCGCTTGCCCAGTTGTTCCACATCATTCCCTGCGGATCGCGGAGGGGGCCGGCGGAGGTGAGGCAGGTGATGATCCGCCCCGCACCAAAGGCACTCTCGACGATCAGGGGGGCGCCGTTGCGGAGCCGGGCGATCTGTTTGACGTGATTCCACAGGGCCGGCGGAGCTTCCGCGGCGACCGGGTAGTAGAGGTTGACCTTCACCGCATCGATGAACGGGTTGTCCTGGCCCGACAGAACGTTCGTGATCGGATGAGCCTCGACGACGATGTCGGGGCGGTCGAGCGACTCGTCCGCCTCCAGCCGCGCCGGGGCCTGGCCGAGCGGGACGGGGAAGAGCCCCTGGCCGGTTCCGTAGAGAGTCTTCGTGTAGAAGTCGGGCTGGACCAGGTCGCCGAGGAACCACGCCACGCCTCCTCCGCCGCGGACGTACTCTTCGACCGCCGCGACGGCGTCGGGTGGGAGGGACGGGACGTTGACGAGGAACAGGAAGTGGTACTTGTCGAGCGACGTTTTCCGGAGGGCGTCGGGGCCGTCGATCGTCGGGGCGTAGCCGGTGACGGACCGCTCGGCCGCGATGGCGTCGGCGAGATAGAGCCCCTGCTCCGCCCCGGGGGTTCCGTCGATCACGAGGACCGGGTTCTCTTCCGGGACCCGGACGGCGAGATAGCGGGAATTGTCCTGTTCGAGGGAGTCCGCCTCGAGGGCGACCTGCAGGCGATGCGCCCCGGAGGTGTTGAAGATCGTCTCGAACGGGACTTCGACCGTTTCGCCGGCAGCGACCTTGGGGATGACTTTCGAGGCCGGGAGGCGGTTGCCGTCGACGAGGATCGTGGCGCTGACGTCGGTCGCCTCGCGGGTGCCGAAGTTCGAGACCTTCGCCCGGAACGTGACCGGGACTTTCACGGCGGCCACTTCGACGAATCCGACGAGATCGGAGACTGCGAGGTTTTCGTGCGTCTCACCGATGACCCGCACGAGGTTCAGCTCGATGTCCGCCGCGCCGAGGTCGGTCACCTCCTGGCCGAGCCCCTTGTCGTCGCTCCAGTCGCTCCGGCGGAAGTCCGAGAGGATGTGCAGGTGCTTCGCGGCCGCTTGGTCGGCGGCGAGCCGGTCGCGGGCGGCGGCGAGCGCCTTCGCGAGCGGGAACGTTCCGAAGGTGCAGTCGTTGTTCTCGAGCTTCGCGGCGGCGTCCTTGAGGAAGGCGGCGTCGATCTCCCGTTCACTCAGCCCGCTGATCGTCTCGGTCGGACGCGACAGGAGAATCAGCGTGAACCGCTGCGTCCCCGGTCGCTCGGCTCCTTCGGCGAGCAGCTTGCGGATGACTCCCTTGGCC
>JAEYWB010000619.1 GCA_023429275.1 Planctomycetota bacterium | reverse complement strand
AGAACCAGCCGCTCGCTCGCGCGGTGGCGATCGCGGCCGCCCGGGATGACGCCCCTCGAGTCCGGCTTCAGGCGGCCTTCTGGCTCGGCAGCGATGAGTCGCCGGAATCGATCGAGGCGCTCGCCGAGATCGCCCGAAGCGACTGCGCCGATCCTTGGATGCGGCTAGCGATCCTCAGCACGCCTCCGTCCCGGGTCCCGGCGCTGCTCGCCGCCTTCGTGAAGGAGCCTCGCTTCGCCGACCCGGCCGCTGCCGCGGAATTGCTCCATGGGCTCGGCCGGTTCCTCGGCGGATCCCTCGATAAGAATGCGACCCCCGCGACGGTCGCGGCCTCGAGCGGCGACCTCCCGCTGGAGTTCGAGTTCGCGATCTGGTCCGGCTGGGTGGATGGTCTGTCGAAGAACCGCGAGCGGACGAAATCCTTCGACTGGAAGGGGCTTCGGGCGGGAGAGGCGTGGCGGTCCCTGACGGAGCGGGCGCGACGGGCTCTCAAGGACGAATCCGCCCCCCTGACGCTGCGCGTTCAGGCCGTCGCGCTGCTTCAGCAGGAGCCGTTCGAGGCGATCGCAGAACGGCTCGCCGAGCGGCTTTCGTCCCGCCAGCCGCGCGAGCTCCAGCTGGCCGTCGCCCGGGCCATCGGGGCCTATGGGACGCCACCCGCCGCGGAACTGCTGGTGGGACGATCCCGTGGGCTCTCGCCCGCGGTCCGGAGCGAGGTCATCGACATGCTGGCCAGCCGCCCCGCGTGGCATCCGGTCCTGTTTGCCGCCATCGATGCCGGCACGATCCGGGCGACGGATGTCGCGGCCCCGCGGCGCAACCTGCTGCTGAAGTCCGCCGATGCCCATGTCCGGGAGAGGGCAGAGAGACTCTTCGGGGCTTCCGCCGTGAGCAACCGGCAGGCGGCGCTCGACGCGGCAGGGGCGGCGCTCCAGCTCGCGAGCGATCCGCGGCGGGGCTTTGAGGTGTTTCGCCGGGAGTGCGCCCAGTGCCACCGCTCGCGGGACGCCGGGTTCGAAGTTGGTCCGCCTCTCGGCTCCGTCAAGAACCGCTCTCCGCAGGAGCTGCTCGTCCACATCCTCGACCCCAATCGGGAGGTCGGTCCGAACTTCGTCGATCACGTCGCCGTCCTGAAGGATGGCCGGACTCTGACCGGCCTGCTCCTCAGCGAGACCGAAACGCAGGTGGTGCTCGTTCGCGCCCAGGGGCTGCGGGACGAGATTCCCCGCCAGGAGATTGACGACCTCGTCAGCTCCGGCAAGTCGCTGATGCCGGAGGGGCTCGAGCAGAAGCTTCCTCCCCAGGAGATCGCCGACCTGATCGACTACCTCCGCCATCCGGAGGCTCTCGATGGGACCAGGTCTCCTGAAACAACGTTTCGTTGAACAACGTTCGGAAGAGTCAGACGCATGGCCTCACCGGTGATCTGGGACCTTCATTGCCACCTCGCGGGCATCGAGGGGAGGACGGTCGATGAACGCATGGCGAACCTCATCCGGTATGCCGACCGGATGAAGATCTCGCGGATTGTCGTCTCGATGGGGAAGACGTTCCTCCAGGAGCCGACTCCAGAACAGTTCCGGCAGCAGAACGACGACGTCGTGCAGGCCCTCTCGCACTGGCATCACCGGGCCTTCGGCCTTGCGTACGTCAACCCGCACTTCCTTCCCGAGTCGCTCGCCGAGATCGAGCGGCTCGTGGCCGAAGGGCCGATGGTGGGGATCAAGCTGTGGGTCGCGCGGCGCTGCTCGGACGCGTCGCTCGACGCGATCGTGACGCGGTGCGCCGAGCTCAAGGCGCTGATCTTCCAGCACACCTGGATCAAGACGACCGGAAACCTCGCGGGCGAATCGACGCCGCTCGACCTGGTGGAGCTGGCCCGGCGGCATCCCGAGGTGCCGATGATCCTCGGCCATACCGGCGGCAACTGGGAACTCGGAATCCGCGCGGTCCGCGGATTGCCGATTGTCTCCGTCGAGACCGCCGGATTCGATCCGACGGCGGGGATGGTCGAGCTGGCGGTCAAGGAACTCGGAGCCGAGCGGGTTCTCTACGGCAGCGACGCCCCGGGCCGCAGCTTTGCGTCCCAGCTCGCCAAGGTCGCGGGGGCCGAGATCGGCGAGCGGGAGCGGGAGCTGATCTACGGACGGAACCTGCAGCGCTGGCTCGGCCCGATCCTGAAGTTGAAAGGGATGCGTCCATGATCGACGTCAATGTCGCCCTCGGGCGCTCTCCGTTTCGCCGCCTGCCGGATGACGAACCTCAGCGGCTCGCTGCCCGGCTGCGGAAGCACGGCATCACGGAAGCCTGGGCCGGCTCGCTCGACGCCCTTCTGCATCGCGACTTCGGCAGTCTCAACGCGAGGCTCGCCGAGGAGTGCCGCACCGCCGGTGAGGGGCTGTTCCGCCCCGTCGGGACGGTCCATCCCGGTCAGCCCGACTGGGAAGAAGACGTTCGCCGGTGTGCCGAGGTTCATGGCATGCGGGGGCTGCGGCTCTTCCCGGCGTATCACCACTACGACATCCGCCTGCCGGCGGTCGCGCGGCTCTTCGACCTGGCGGCCGAGCGAAAGCTGTTCGTCCAGGTCCTCTGGCGGGTGGAGGACGAGCGGACCGAGCACCCGTTGATTCGGCCGCAGATGCCCGATGCCGCGCCGCTCATCGATCTCGTCGCCGCGAGGCCGGGGCTTCGCCTCGTGCTGCTGAATGCCCAGCGCGAGATCCGGACCGAGATGGCGGGACGGCTGATTGCCGCGGGACAGGTCTACTTCGACATCGCCGGTCTCGAGGGAGCAGGGGGCATCGAGCGGTGGACCACGGCACACCCCCCCGAGCGGCTCCTCTTCGGTTCGTACGCTCCGGTCTTCCTCGTCGAGTCGGCGATCCTCAAGCTGCAGGAGTCGGAACTCCCCCGGCCAATCCGCGACGGGCTGGTTCGCGGTAACGCCGAGGCTCTCCTCCGGTGAATTCGGGGGAGGCCTGGTCCTCGACCGTCGCGAAGGGGAGATCGCGAGTCCCTCGAACGAGGCGCCGCTTCCCGAACTCGCGAGGTGCGATTGTCCGGCGCGATTGCCAGGCGCGACGGTCAGACGTCGCAGAGCGCGACCGCCTCCTTGAGGCCTTCCCAGGCGTCGCGGGTCGGGATGAACTCCTGCCCGACGTAGCCCTTGTAGCCGACGTCGATCAGGGCCTGCATGACGGCGGGATAGGCGATCTCCTGGGCTCCGTCGAGCTCTCCCCGGCCGGGGTTTCCCGCCGTGTGGATGTGGCCGATGTGCTCCTTGTGCTGGCGGATCCGCCGGATGACATCCCCGTGCATGATCTGCACGTGGTAGATGTCGAACAGCACCTTGAGCCGCGGCGAGCCGACCTGGTTCACGAGGCCGATGCAGTACTCCATGTCATCCCCCTGGTAGCCGGGGTGCCCCTTCATCGGATGGCTGTCGTCCCGTGTGTTGAGCATCTCGAGGCAGAGATCGATCCCTTTCTTCTCCGCGTAACCGACCGCCTCCTTGATCCCCTTCACGAAGTTGGCGGCCCCCTCCTCCTTCGAGAGGCCGTTTGCCATCCCGGTGAACGTGATGACCCGCCCGACGCCGAAGTCGACGCAGTGGTCGATCTGCTGCTTGAGCCTCTCGGTGCACTCCGCCCATTCCGAGGGATTATTGAACCCTTTCGGGAAGCCGTGGCTGCTCGCGATGGCGCAGGTCAGGCCATGCTTCTTGAGAGTCGGCCAGAACTTCGGATCGCACAGCTCGATGCTCCGGCAGCCGAGCCGGACCGCCGCCCTGCAGAGCTCGTCGAAATCCTTCCAGTGTCCCGAGTAGCACCAGTGGACGAGGGACTGCTGGATTCGCCCCTTGGTCGCCACCGGCTTCTCGTCCGCTCCCTTCGCCACCGACTGGGCGAGCGCGGCGGAACCGAGGAGACCTGCGGTCTGAAGCCAACGGCGACGAGGGACACGGCTGGTCATGGGGCGTTCTCCGAGGTAGGGGGGAGGGGGGAGGGGGAGAGGATCTAGGATCTAGGAGTCAGGAGTCATGGGTCCGATATTCGGACGACCGCGCTGTTTGCTTCCTGCCTGAATCCTAAATCCTAGTCCCTAGATCCTGAATCCTAGATCCTCTCCCCTCCCCTTGCATGAACCGGGTGCGAACGGCTGAAATAGCGGTATGCCTCCGAGCGACCGGGAACTCATGTTGCGAGTCCAGGCCGGCGAACACTCCGTGTTTGCCGAGCTCGTGGACCGTTTCCGGCCCCGGCTCCTGCGGTTTGCCAACAGCAAGCTCGGCGACCGCGCTCTCGCGGAAGACGTGGTGCAGGAGACGTTTCTCGCGGTGTTTGTCTCGCGAGGGACGTATAACCCCTCGTTCGCCTTCAGCACGTGGATCTGGACGATCCTGCTGAACCTGTGCAGCAAGGCGGCCCGCTCCCCGCGCGAGTCCCGCTGGCGGCGGATGGAAAGCGCCAGCGGCGGAGTGCTCGCGAACCATCCGGCGCCCGTTCCGTCCGCGGCGGTCTCCCAGGGGGACGAAGATCGGGAGGAGCTCCAGCGGTGGCTGCGGGAGCTTCCCGACGCCGAGGCGGATGCTCTGCGACTGCGGTTCTTCGGGGAATTGAGTTTCGACGAGATCGCGGCGGCGATGGAGAGCAGCGTGAGCGGCGCCAAGGTGCGCGTCCGCCGGGGATTGGAACGACTGTCCGCTCTCGTCCGCCCTGCGGACAATCTGGCCCAGGCCCGTTCGGTCGAGAACGCGGCTTCCAACCGGGGTATTGGTCCCGGAGGTGAATCATGATCGACTGCGATCAGGCATTTGACGGCATGACCGATTCGAACCGCCGGGAGAGTCCCGAGCTGGCGGCGCATCTGGCGTCATGCCCCCGTTGCCGCGAGATGTCGGAGACGCTCGCGCCCGCCATCGGACTGCTGTCCGGTCCGGTCCCCCCGTGGATGCAGCGGGAAGCGGTGACGCTGTCCGACTCCCCGTCCACCACGGCGTCTCTCGTGGCCCGGCGAACGGCCCGCCGGCTGTCGCGCCGCGGTCAGAACCCGTTTCGCCGGGTCGGCACGCATCTGCTGTTTGCCCTCGGAGGCGCGGCGGCCGCCATCGCGGCGATGGCCATCGTCCCTCCGCGCGGAGCGGCCGCGGTCCATCCGCCGGACGTCTGCGCCTGGAAGCATCGGGACGCTGCCCCCGAG
>JAEYWB010000606.1 GCA_023429275.1 Planctomycetota bacterium | reverse complement strand
CTTCTGGCCGGCGGAGAGCTCCTCGATCGATGACGCGAAGATCTGCCGGAAGAGCTCTTCGTGCGCCCCCCGCATCAGCGATGCGAGCTTCGCCGCATCGAACTCCGCGGCCTCCCTTTCGATCTCTCCTGCGACGTGATCCTGCGGATGCCCCTTCTGGCGGCGGAACTTGAGACGGCGGCCATCGGCCATTTTGGCGCGGACGCCGACTGCAACCGGCTTGTCCGACTTGGCGGCGCCGTAGGGATTGCGGTGGGGGAAGCCGAAGAGGGCATGCCGCAACAGGTGGAGGAGCGTCGACTTCCCCGCCTCGTTCGGCCCGTAGATCACCTGGAGCCCATCGCCGAAGTCGAACGTCCGTCCGCAGTAGACGCCAAAGTTCTCGATGTGGAGCTGGGCCAGCTTCATCCGTCGTCAGGTCCGCCGAGACTTCGTGATTTCAAAGGGGGGCGATGATAGTCGACAAGTGTACCGTCTCCATAGTGCCGCGGCACTCCGTACCGTCGAGCGGGCGACCAGGAAGAACAAATCCTCCATCCTCCCGGAGTGCCGCGCGACAGACATCGAGCCGGAGACGCGGCAGCCTTGCCGGTCCCCCATCGGCCGACACTCGTTCCCCCCGATCGCAGCCACGCCAGGAACCGGACGCCGGCTGATCGTTGGCTCCGCGTGCTCTGCCACGGAGCAGGTTTGCCGTGTTGCAACAGGCCGCGTCCTCGTCCCGGTTCTTTCGCGATGACCAGGGGATGGCGGTGGTTTCGCTCCCGTGTGAGCCCGTTCGACGGCGCGGAGTGCCGCGATACTATTGGGAGTCAATCAAAGAATGGCTCTGGGGCTGGCCGGAAGAGTCGTGGCCAAAAGCGAACTGCGCGTCGTCCGACATCCGCGCCGAGACGTGACGAGGCCCCAACATCAGGGGCCTCGATCCAATGGGTACGCCCGACCAGGCTCAGGGCGTACCGTGAAAGAGCAGACCTTCGCGACTACTTCTTCAGGTCGTGCTGCATCGACTCGGCCTGCCGGCGATAGCGGGTCGACTTGTAGTAGAACGTCCGCTGCTTCGGTTCGCTGCCAGCGACGCGGGCGAGGCGAGCGTACTTCTCCGCCAGGGCCAGCTTGATCTGAATCTTGTTTTCGAGGGACGACATGACGCGAACCTTCCGGGCAAAACGGGAAGCCGGAGAGTGTATCAGCCACGGCCTCGACCGCCAAGCACGGCCTTCTGGCTGCGGGGTGTGTTCGCAAGTGGCGATTGGGTAGGTGGTTAGAACGATTGGGGTAGGAGATTCACCACCAACACGCGAAGACGCCAAGGAAGAAGAGAGGCAAAGCCGCCTCCGGACCAGTCCTGGTGTCTTGTTGCCTTGGTGGTGAGCTAGAACCCTACGATTTTCGGACGATCCGGTCGGTGCCAACCCACGGCCGGAGCGGTTCGGGGACGATGACGCTGCCGTCCTCCTGCTGGTTGTTCTCCAGGATCGCGATGATCGCCCGGGTGCAGGCGATCGCCGTTCCGTTCAGCGTGTGGACGAACTCCGTCCCCTTCTTGTCCGGGATGCGGCAGCGGATCCCGAGGCGGCGGGCCTGGAAATCGGTGCAGTTCGAGGCGGAGGTGATCTCGCCGTAGTCGTTCCGGCCCGGCATCCAGGCCTCGAGGTCGAACTTGCGGAACGCCGGTCCGCCCAGGTCGCCCGTGCAGGTGTCGATCACCCGGTACGGAATGCCGAGCCCCTGGAAAAGCTCCTCCTCGATCCGGACGACCATCTGGTGGAACGGATCCGAGGCTTCGAGGCTCGGGGCGGTGAAGCCGAACATCTCGATCTTCGTGAACTGGTGGACGCGGTAGATGCCGCGGCTCTGCTTGCCATGCCCGCCCGCTTCCGTCCGGAAGCAGTGGGAAATGCCAGCCATCTTGAGCGGCAGCTTTTCGTGGTCGAGGATCTCGTCCTTCAGCATCCCGCCCAGGGTGATTTCCGCTGTCGCGACGAGCGACAGATCGGTCCCCTGGATCGAGTAGATCTGCGTCTCGGGGCCGCGGGGCATGTAGCCCGTTCCCAGCAGGACTTCTTCCCGGGCGAGGTCGGGCGTGCTGAAGACTGTGAAGCCTTCCTTGCGGAGCTTCTGGACGGCGTAGTTCACGAGGGCGAGCTCAAGCAGCGCTCCCTCGTTCTTGAGGAAGTAAAAGCCGGTCCCTGCAACCTTGGCGCCCGCCTCGAGATCGACGAGATCGAGGCTCGTCATCAGCTCGACGTGGTCCTTCGGCGCGAACGAAAACTGCGGCTTCGTCCCCCATTCGCGGACGGTCTTGCTCTCCGTCTCGTCCTTCCCGACTGGTGCGTCTGGGTGGGTCAGATTGGGGATCTGCATCTGCTCCTCGCGGAGCGCCGCCTCGACTTCGACCAGTTCCTTCTCGGCCTGGGTGATCTGCTCGCGAAGCTCTTTTCCCTTGGCGACGAGCCCGGCCTTCTGGTCGGCAGGGGCCTTGGGGATCTGTGCGGAGACCTCCTTCTGGTCGCGGCGGAGTTGATCCCCCTTGAGGATCAATGCCCGGCGCTGCCCGGCCAGGTCGACGAGCTTCGAGAGATCGAGTTGAACGCCGCGGTTCCGGCCGTTCTGCTCGACGAGCTCGCGGTTGTCACAGAGGAATTGCAGATCCAGCATGGTAAAAAAGAGGCAGGGAGACCGGGGCGGAATTGGGGCTAGAGACTAGGGGTTGGGGCCAAGAGCCGGAAGCCAAACCGCTGCGGGTGATGTCCGAGGCGGTACACGGTCACGCCACGCGAACGTCGACCGGGCTGGCTGGGATCACAGAAGTGTTCTGTCGGATGGCCCATACGGCTGGGACATCGAGAGGGAGAGAGACGTTCGCCCCCTCTCCGCCGGACGGGCGATAGCGAGGTTTTTGCGCCCTCGCCGCAACTTGGAAGTTCGATCGAAACCCGAAGAAGTCGATTGACAAATGTTTTTGTCAATGGCAAGCTGGGCTCTGTGCTCACCCTCGACGTGATCGACGAACCCGAAGCCGCCATGTCGGCTCTCGATGCGACCCGCGGCCGGCTCCTTGCCG